>NZ_JAYFUI010000042.1:0-11805 GCF_034961125.1 Pseudomonas machongensis
TGACGATCCGCGGCTTGGTGACAGGCAGCGGCGTGCGCAGGCCATAAGCACAGTAATCGAAGCCCAGACGGCGCGCGGCTGCCTTGACCTCTTCCAACAACGTTTGCGTATCGCGCGCGTCATAAACCGCCGCCAGCATGTCGCCCATCCATTGCATTTATTATTCTCTCCATGAATGTGAAGCTGCTGCAGCCGCCCCCTGAAGGTGCGAGCCTAGCGGAGCTGCAACAGCCGGACATTGAGCGATATCAATTCGCCACAACGTTAACGAATACTACCGCGCGGTATTTATCCCGTGGCCGGCCTGGTCGGTTCGGCACCTTGGCGCTGACGATACAAGCACAGCGTTACAAAAAATGCTGGCGCCCCCGGGCGATTCACCGATATCTCCTGCCTATCTGGATTGACGCCTGCTCAAGCCCTGAACTGCCCCAGACTCGCCCTCAACTGCGCCGCCAGATCATCCAGCACCTTGCTACTGGCCGTGGTCTGCATCACCACTTCGGCCGAGCGCTCTGCCTGCGCGTGGATATTCTCGACCCGCCCCCGCACCGCCTGGGCGCCGTTGGCTTGCTGCTCGGCGGCGCGAGTCGCCAGGCCGATGGCGGCATGCACCTGCTCCACCGCCGCCTGCACCGACTGCTGGCGGCGTTCGTTATCACGCAACACCAGCAGCCCTTCGCTGGCCTGGCGCCCCGCCTGGCCGATGGTGGCCACAGCCTCTTTCGCCCCCTGTTGCAAGGCAACGATATGCGCCTGGATATCGCCGGTGGAGCTCTGCGTCTTGCTTGCCAGAGCCCGCACTTCATCGGCTACCACTGCAAAACCGCGCCCTGTCTCACCGGCACGCGCCGCCTCGATCGCCGCGTTGAGCGCAAGCAGGTTGGTCTGCTCGGCGATGCCGTGGATCACGGTCAGCACCACTTCGATCTGCTCGCTCTGCTTGGCGAGGCGCTCGATGACCTGCGAGCCGCTTTCCACTTCCCCCGCCAGCTTCTCGATCAGCTTGGCCAGCTGGGTCGAAGCGCGACTGTTCTCGTCGGTAGCCTGGCGGATATCCACGACCTGCTGCAACGCCGCCTGCATGGCGTGGCTCTCGGCCTGAGCCTCGTCGGCCATGCTCGACAGGTCGCGCAGACTCGCCGCCACCTCGTCGCGCTGCAACGCTGCCGCTGCATCGGCCCCCGCATTGCGCTGGGCCATGGTGCCGATTTCCACCCCGGTACGCTGGGCCACTTCACCGGCTTCGCGAACGATCGGCTGAAGCTTGTCGACGAAGCGGTTGACCGCCGACGCCATGTCGCCGATCTCGTCACGGCTGTCGAGCGCCACACGCTTGGTCAGGTCGCCCTCCCCGGCGGCCAGGTCGTCGAGGGCAGCAATGAGCAGGCGCAGCTTGCTGACCACTCGTCGCCCCAGCACCACGGCAACCACCAACAGCACGCCAAGCCCGACCAGCACCAGGCCGACGCCGATGCGCCAACGCAGCTCGCCGGCCGCGTCGCGAACCGTCTGCGCGGTATTGGCCTGCATGGCAGTGGCGCTGTTCTGCGCGGTCTCAAGACGAGCCTGCAGGGTCTTGCCGCTATCGGCCGCGGCAGCGCCGAGGCTCTCGCCGACCAGTTGCTCGCCACTTGCGATCAGGGCGGCAAAGCGCTGGTCGAGCGCCTTGAGCTCTTGATCGACGGCGGCGGTCGAGACCCCCATGAGTACCTTGCCGATCTGGGCGCCATTGGGGCTGATCGAAGCCTCGACGAAGTACACCGATGGATCCCGGCGCGCAGCGTCGAGCACCTTGTCCAGCGCCCGCTCGCCCTGGCCCTTTTCCATCAGCGCCTGATTGATCGGGTTCTGGCGGTTGAGGTAACGGGTGAGGTGCTCGCCCTCGGCGTTGTCGTAGATCACGAACAACACGTTGGGATTGCGCTGCGCGCGACGAGCGAAGTCAGATAGCGTGGGGACGTCATTGTCCCAGATCGCCCTCGGTGCCACCGAGGCCAGCAACTCGGCCATATCGTTGGCCGACTCCTTGAGGCTTTGCTCCAGCGTGGTGCGTAGCTGTTGCTGTTCGCTCTGTAATCGCGTGGAAAGCCCCGCGCTCAGGCGTTGCCGGGTACTGGCCGAGAGGCTGTCGAGACCGGAGCGCACATCTTGCCCGGCCTGCTCCAGCTCACCTGCCAGCTTGCGACTGTCAGCGCCCAGGCGTTCGCCCAAATCGGCCTCCAGCGCAGTGACGGTGCTGCGGGTCAGCACGACGGCGACCACGACTTGCACCAGAAGAGCGATACCAAGTGCAACAAAAACAGGCCGCAGGAGGCGGCTTCGTAACAGAGAGAGGATGGCAGACACGTTTGAACCCCCGTGTTTCTGGCGCCATTACTTTGATGGCATCTACAGAATCTTCTTACAGCAAGGGTCATGCCTGAAGCAGGAGGGAAATACGCCAAGGTCTAGCAGCCCGATGAACCGTGGTAGCGGGCTTACCCGCGAAAGACCACTGCAGCCAGGAACAAAAACGCCGCAACCCCTTGCAGGGCTGCGGCGCTGGATCAGCCAGAAGGCAGATCAGGCGAACGGATGACGCAGCACGATGGTCTCGTTGCGGTCCGGGCCGGTGGAGATGATGTCGATCGGGGCACCGACCAGCTCCTCGATGCGCTTGATGTAGTTGCGCGCGGCCTGCGGCAGCTCTTCCAGGGCTTTCACGCCCAGGGTCGACTCGCTCCAGCCTGGCATCTCTTCGTACACCGGCTCCAGGCCGATGTAGCTGTCGGCATCGGAAGGCGCGTCGATCACCGCACCGTTCTCGTTCTTGTAGCCGACGCAGATGTTGATGGTTTCCAGACCGTCCAGCACGTCCAGCTTGGTCAGGCAGATACCCGAGATGCTGTTGACGTCGATGGCACGACGCAGGATTACGGCATCGAACCAGCCGCAGCGACGGGCACGACCGGTGGTGGAGCCGAACTCATGGCCACGCTTGGCCAAGGTAGCACCGGTTTCGTCGAACAGTTCGGTCGGGAACGGACCAGAACCCACGCGGGTGGTGTAGGCCTTGGTGATACCGAGGATGTAGTCCAGGTACATCGGACCAACGCCCGAACCGGTGGAGATGCCGCCAGCCGTGGTGTTCGAGCTGGTGACGTACGGGTACGTGCCGTGGTCGATGTCCAGCAGAGAGCCCTGGGCGCCTTCGAACATGATGTCCTTGCCGGCACGGCGCAGGTTGTGCAGTTCGGCGGTGACGTCGAGCATCATCGGCTTGAGCTGCTCGGCATAGGCCATGCACTCGTCGAGGGTCTGCTGGAAGTCGATGGCCGGCTCTTTGTAGTAATTGACCAGCTGGAAGTTGTGGTAGTCCAGCAGCTCACCGAGCTTGGCGGCGAAACGCTCGCGGTGGAACAGGTCACCCACGCGCAGGCCGCGACGGGCGACCTTGTCTTCGTAGGCTGGGCCGATACCACGGCCGGTAGTGCCGATCTTGGCTTCGCCACGGGCCTTTTCACGGGCCTGGTCCAGCGCCACGTGGTACGACAGGATCAGCGGAGCAGCCGGGCTGATGCGCAGGCGCTCGCGAACCGGTACGCCCTTCTCTTCCAGCTTGGTGATTTCGCGCATCAGGGCGTCCGGCGCGACGACGACGCCGTTGCCGATCAGGCACTGTACGCCTTCACGCAGGATACCCGACGGGATCAGGTGCAGAACGGTCTTCTCACCGTTGATCACCAGGGTGTGGCCCGCGTTGTGGCCGCCCTGGTAACGCACGACGGCGGCAGCATGTTCGGTCAGCAGATCGACGATCTTGCCTTTGCCCTCATCACCCCACTGGGTGCCCAGGACGACGACATTCTTACCCATAACACTTGTCCTCATTCACGCAACTTGGTTGCCGGCCCATTGCCGGCGAAGAATCTCAATGGGTCAGCGGCAGAACCTGCCAGCGCCCGTCTTGCTGAATCAATTGCCGATCACAATCCGCCTCGAGAGCAGCACTCAGCGGCTGGCCAGGCAGTGCCTGAACCACACGCTGGCCCTCGTTGCGCAACTGGCAGACCTGCTGCCAGAGGGCCGCGTCGCCACTGTCCGGCATCCAGATGCCGCCAGAAGGCAATACGACCTCCGCTCGCCCCAGTGTGACCAGGGTCTTCAAATCCGTGGAGAAACCGGTGGCCGGACGTGCCCGGCCGAAGTCGGCGCCGATGTCATCGTAGCGTCCACCCTGGGCGATCGACTGGCCGACACCGGGTACGAACACCGCGAACACCACGCCGGTGTGATAGTTGTAGCCACGCAGCTCGCCCAGGTCGAAGTACAGCGGCAAGTCCGGGTAACGCGCCGCCAGGCGATCGGCGATCGCCAGCAGGTCGTCCAGGGCCGCCAGCACGCTGGCCGGAGCTCGGCCCAGACGCACGCGGGCGTCGGCCAGCACTTCACGACCACCGCACAGTTCAACCAGGGCACGCAGCATGTTGCCCAGGTCTTTCGGCAGGTCGGCGGTCAGCTCGTGAACTTCATCGACAGCCTTGCGCTGCAGCGCATCGAACAACTGCTGCTCGACCGCGCCCGACAGGCCGGCGGCACGCGCCAGGCCACGGTAGATACCGACGTGCCCCAGATCCATGTGCACATCGGCAACGTCGGTCAGTTGCAAGGTGGTCAGCATCAGGCTGATCACTTCGACGTCGCTGGTCGGACTGGCGTCGCCATACAACTCGGCACCCAACTGGATCGGGCTGCGCGAAGTCGACAACGCACGCGGCTCGGCGTGCAGCACACTGCCGGCGTAGCACAGGCGGCTCGGGCCTTCGCGGCGCAGGGTGTGGGCATCGATGCGCGCCACCTGCGGCGTGAAGTCGGCACGGAAACCCATCAGGCGACCGGACTGCGGGTCGACCACCTTGAAGGTACGCTGATCCAGGTCCTGGCCGGCGCCGGTAAGCAGCGACTCCAGGTACTCGATATGTGGGGTGACGACCAGTTCATAACCCCAACTCTGGAACAGGTCCAACACCTGGCGACGCGCAATCTCGATGCGCGCCGCTTCAGGTGGCAGTACTTCCTCGATGCCATCTGGCAGAAGCCAGCGGTCTACCGTTGCCATTACGCCATTTCCCCTCTGGTCCGGGCGGCTGCCCAACAGGTTAGCCGTCTGTGAAGCAGGCATTGGCGCACAACAGCAGGCAGCACCGATCCCAGCGCCGCCGCCGTGCCAACACCCTCGAAAAACTGCGCGTCCTGTCCAAGTCGTCAAAAAGCCGGGGGCCAATCAACCTTGCAGACGCAAAAAAGCCGGGAATTTCCCGGCTGACTCATCATACACCCCTTTTGATTCGGGATGCACCCCACCGGGCGTTTTAGCTGCCCGGCGGGGGTCTTTCCTGTTACGGCTTGCTCTTGTCCAGGAAGCGGAAGAACTCGTTCTTCGGATCCAGGACCAGCACGTCGCTCTTGCTGGCAAAGCTCTCGCGATAAGCCTGCAGGCTGCGGTAGAACACATAGAAATCAGCGTCCTGGCCGTAGGCCTTGGCATAGATGGCAGCCGATTGGGCATCGCCATCACCACGGGTTTCTTCAGCTTCACGGTAGGCTTCAGCCAGCAGCACACGGCGCTGACGGTCGGCATCTGCACGAATACCTTCAGCCAGCTCGTTACCCTTGGCACGGTGCTCGCGCGCTTCACGCTCACGCTCGGTGCTCATACGGTCGAACACGCTGCGGTTGACTTCCTTCGGCAGGTCGATGGCCTTGACGCGAACGTCGATGACCTCGATCCCCAGCTCCTTGTTGGCCATGCGGTTCAGCGAAGCGGTGATGTCGGCCATCAGCGCGTCACGCTCACCGGATACCACCTCATGCAGGGTGCGCTTACCGAACTGGTCACGCAGGCCGCTTTCCAGACGACGCGACAGACGCTCGTCGGCGATCTGCTTCATGCCCGAGGTCGCGGTGTAGAAACGCTCGGCGTCCTTCACCCGCCACTTGGCGTAGGCATCGACCATCACGGCTTTCTTCTCCAGCGTCAGGAAACGCTGGGTCGGGGCGTCGAGGGTCATCAGACGGGCGTCGAACTTGCGCACCTGGTTGACGTACGGAACCTTCACATGCAAGCCCGGCTGGACATCCGCCTGGACCACACGGCCGAACTGCAGCAATACCGCCCGCTCGGTCTGCGACACGATGTAGAAGCAGTTCCAGGCGACGATCGCCAGCACCACGGCGGCAATCAGGGCGAACAGCGATTTATTGCTCATCAGCGGCTCTCCCTAGTGCGCAGCGGCTGTTGTTGCTGTTGCAGGTCCTGTACAGCGCGAGTGGCGGCGTCGTTGACCGACGGCGACACACTGCTGGACGGCGCTGCAGTGTTGCGGCTGCCTTCGACCATCTTGTCCAGTGGCAGGTAGAGCAGGTTGTTCTGCCCGTCCTTGGTGGCCACCATGACCTTGCTGGTGTTGCTGTACACCTCCTGCATGGTCTCCAGGTACAGACGCTGACGGGTGACGTCCGGCGCCTTGCGGTACTCGGCGACCAGCTTGGTGAAGCGATCGGCCTCACCCTTGGCACGGGCGATCACCTCATCGCGGTAGCCGTTGGCATCCTCGATGATGCGCTGCGCCTGACCACGGGCCTCAGGCACCACGCCATTGGCGTAGGACTCGGCCTGATTGCGCGCACGCTGCTCGTCCTCACGGGCGCGGATCACGTCGTCGAAGGCTTCCTGCACTTCACGCGGGGCTGCCGCGCTCTGTACGTTGACCTGGGTGACGGTGATACCCGTGCGGTAGGTGTCGAGGAAGCGCTGCAGGCGTTCGCGGATATCCACGGCCATCTGCTCACGACCTTCGGTCAGCACCTGGTCCATCGAGGTGGAGCCCACGACATGGCGCAGGGCACTGTCGGTGGCGTGCTGCAAGCTTACTTCCGGCTGGTCGACGTTGAGAACGAAGTCCTGCAGGTTGCTGATCTTGTACTGCACGGTCAGCGGCACCTCGACGATGTTCTCGTCCTCGGTGAGCATCTGGCCCTGCTTGGTGTACGCACGCTCACGCGTGACGTTTTCCATGTACTTGCGGTCGATCGGCGGGAAGTAGATGTTCAGGCCCGGCCCCACGGTCTCGTAGTACTTGCCGAAGCGCAGCACCACGGCCTGCTCCTGCTCGTCGACCACGTAGACGGCGCTGTACAGCCAGATTGCCGCCAGAACTGCCAGGCCAATGCCCAGCAAGCCGTAGCCGCCACCCTTGCCGATGTTGCGGTCACCACCGCCACCGCGTTTCTTGCTGCCGCCGAACATGCCGTTCAGGCTGTCCTGCAGCTTGCGGAAGGCCTCGTCGAGATCCGGTGGTCCCTTCTTGTCGCCACCACCACCGCCACCACGGCGGCCGCCCCAGGGATCCTGATTGTTCGAGTTGCCACCCGGCTCGTTCCAAGCCATAGCGCTCTCCATCTGATAAAGCAAAGACGCGCCCACGGCGCGCCGTCCAATGCTACAGAATGCCTGTCACGGCTGCCCGGCGACCTCGACGGGCATTTATTGCAAAGTGTGTTGCTCGATGAACACTTCAGGCTCAAGGCCTGCGCGGCTGATCAGGCGATTGAGCTCGACCCGGGGCAGACGCACGCTCAGCAAGCTGCTGCCCTGTTCATCGTGTTCTTCGCCTTGCACTGCCCCCAGTTCGAAGAATTGCGCGCGCAAGCGTGCAAGTCGCTGTTCCAGGCGCAGGGTTCCGACAAACAGATCATCCCCCAGCAATTCGGCTATCGCCTGCCCCACAAGCTCAAGGCCACGCCCGTCGCGGGCCGAAACCCAGACCCGCTCCGGCTTGCCGTCGGCATCGCGCTGGATCTGCGGCTCGACATCTTCGAGCAGGTCGAGTTTGTTATAGACCTCGAGGATCGGCAAGCCTTCGGCACCGATCTCGCCCAGCACCGCGAGCACCTGTTCGATCTGCTCCATGCGCTCGGGCTCGTGCGCATCGATCACATGCAGCAGCAGATCGGAGTTGCTCGACTCTTCGAGCGTAGCCCGAAAAGCCTCGACCAGCTTGTGTGGCAGGTGGCGAATGAAGCCCACGGTGTCGGCCAGCACGATCGGCCCCAGGTCGTCCAGCTCGAGCCTGCGCAATGTCGGGTCGAGTGTGGCGAACAACTGGTCGGCCGCGTACACCTCCGATTGCGTCAGGGCGTTGAACAGCGTGGACTTGCCGGCGTTGGTATAGCCCACCAGCGACACTGAGGGGATGTCCGCGCGCTTGCGTCCGCGCCGGGCCTGCTCGCGTTGGCTGCGCACCTTCTCCAGACGCGCCTTGATCTGACGCAGGCGCACCCGCAGCAGGCGGCGGTCGGTTTCAAGCTGGGTTTCACCCGGGCCGCGCAGACCGATACCACCTTTCTGTCGCTCAAGGTGGGTCCAGCCGCGCACCAGCCGCGTGCTCATGTGCTCGAGCTGGGCCAGTTCGACCTGCAGCTTGCCTTCGTGAGTCCGCGCCCGTTGGGCGAAGATATCGAGAATCAGACCGGTACGGTCAAGCACGCGGCACTCGAAGACGCGCTCGAGGTTGCGCTCCTGACTGGGCGTGAGGGTGTGATTGAAAATCACCAGGTCGGCTTCTTCGGCCTTGACCAGGTCGCGCAGTTCCTCGACCTTGCCGCTGCCGATCAGAAACTTGGCTGTGGGCTGGTGCCGGGCAACCGTGGCCAGGTGGACGATGTCCGCTCCGGCCGACAGTGCCAGCTCCTGAAACTCCTGCGGGTCTTCGCGCGCCTCAGGGTTCTGACCTTCCAAGTGAACGAGCAACGCCCGCTCACCACCACCGTGGCGCTCAAAGAACAATGCAGGCTCCTATCAGGCGTTGCCTGGCTCGCTGTCGCCGTGCTCGGAATCGGACGGGCTTGGCAGACGAACCGGACGGGCAGGTACGACAGTGGAAATCGCGTGCTTGTAGACCATCTGGCTGACGGTGTTCTTCAGCAGCACGACGAACTGGTCGAAAGATTCGATCTGGCCTTGCAGCTTGATGCCGTTAACCAGGTAGATCGAGACCGGGACCTTTTCTTTTCTCAAGGTGTTCAAGTAAGGGTCTTGTAGCGAATGCCCTTTTGACATATGCCGCACTCCTGTAAGGATCAATAGTAAAAAACTGAAAAAATTCGTTCATTAGGGCCGTCAGTCGCAAGAATAGACGGCAATTGCAGGGACTCAGCTCAATATGGAGACCGATTCCAGGTATTTCAAGGTGCGGGACAGATTGTCGCAGGCCAGGCTGTCCAGCCAGTGTACGTCGGACCAGCTACGCAACCAGGTGAACTGCCGCTTGGCCAGCTGGCGGGTGGCGATGATACCGCGTTCGCGCATCTGCTCGGCTGTCAGTTTGCTGTCCAGATAGTCCCATACCTGCCTGTACCCCACTGCCCGTATAGACGGCAGCCCGACATGCAAGTCACTTCTGGCCCGCAGCTCTCGGACCTCGTCGACGAAGCCCTGTTCCAGCATCTGCGAAAATCGTAGCGCAATTCGCTCATGCAAAATGTGACGATCTGTAGGCGCAATCGCCAGACTGGCGACAGTATAGGGCAAATGCCCGCCCGCGCCTGCGTCTGAACCGCGGGTTTCGGCTGATTGACGCTCGCGGTGGGCGGTCATGCTCTGGCCGCTCACCCGGTATACCTCCAGCGCACGGATCAACCGCTGCGGATCGTTCGGATGAATGCGCGCCGCCGATACCGGGTCGATCTCGGCCAACTGCCGGTGCAGTTCCCCCAGGCCCAGCTCGCGGGCCTGGGCCTCGAGTTCGGCGCGAACCTCGGCATCAGCGGGCGGCATGTCGGCCAGGCCGTCCACCAGCGCCTTGTAGTACAGCATCGTGCCGCCGACCAGCAGCGGGATCTTGCCACGCGCAGTGATCTCGGCCATGGCCTGCAGCGCATCGCCACAGAATTGCGCCGCCGAATAGCTCTCGGCCGGGTCGCGGATGTCTACCAGCCGGTGCGGATGGGCAGCCAGCACCTCTGGCGAAGGCTTGGCGGTGCCGATGTCCATGCCGCGGTAGACCATGGCCGAGTCGACGCTGATCAACTCGCAAGGCAGGGACTGTGTAAGGGCAATGGCCAGGTCGGTCTTGCCGGCAGCCGTCGGGCCCATGAGAAAAATCGCTGGGGGCTTGCCACTCATGTCATCGACCGCGCAGGAAAAGTTTGTCCAGATCATCCAGGCCCATCTGGGTCCAGGTCGGTCGGCCATGGTTGCACTGGCCGCTGCGCTCGGTGTTCTCCATGTCACGCAGCAAGGCGTTCATCTCCGGAATCGCCAGGCGTCGGTTGGCACGCACCGCACCGTGGCAGGCCATGGTGCCGAGCAGCTCGTTGATGTGCGCCTGAATGCGGTCGCTGGTGCCGTACTCCATGAGATCGGCGAGTACATCCTGCACCAGGCGGTTGGCCTCGGCCTGCTTGAGCAACGCGGGGATCTGGCGGATCGCCAGGGTTTCCGGCCCCAGGCGCTGCAGCTCGAAGCCCAGGCGCTGGAAGGTCTGGGCATGTTCTTCGGCGCAGTCGGCCTCACGCTGGCTGACCGCCAGTGACTCGGGCACCAGCAGCGGCTGGCCACTGAGCCCTTCGCTGGCCATCGCCAGCTTCAGGCGCTCGTACATGATCCGCTCGTGGGCGGCGTGCATGTCTACCAGCACCAGGCCCACGGCGTTCTCGGCCAGGATGTAGATGCCCTTGAGCTGAGCCAGGGCATAGCCCAGCGGTGGAATGTCACCCTGGCTTTCCGGCAGCGCCACGGGAGGCTGGGCGCTGGTCTCCAGCGGGGCGAAGTACTCGCGGTAGACTGCTTGCGCCTCTGCTGCCGGCACCGGCTGCGACGGGCGCGGCGTGTACTGGTACTGGTAGCCTGCGCCCGCGCCACCATTGGAGAACGACGGCTGCTGCTGCGCCTGGGGCTGTTCGAGCACCGAGGCGGCCAGGCGCATCTCGCCCTGGGGGCCGAACTCACCGGCCTGCAAGCCGCTGGGGCGCACGATCTCAGTGGTTGCCGCCGGCGCCGCGAGCTGATCCTCGGGGCGCACATCGGCCAGCGCACGGTGCAAGGTGCCGTACAGGAAGTCGTGGACCATCCGCCCTTCACGAAAGCGCACTTCGTGCTTGGTCGGGTGCACGTTGACATCGACACCGGTGGGATCGAGCTCCAGGAACAGCACGAATGTCGGATGTCGGCCGTTGAACAGCACGTCGCGGTAGGCCTGGCGCACCGCGTGGGCGACCAGTTTGTCGCGCACCGCGCGGCCATTGACGAAGAAGTACTGCAGGTCGGCCTGGCTGCGCGAGAAGGTCGGCAAGCCGACCCAGCCCCACAGGCGCAGGCCATTGCGCTCGACCTCGATCGGCAGCGCCTGCTCGAGGAAGCCAGGCCCGCAGATCGCCCCGACCCGCCGCGCGCGCGACAGCTCGTCGGGCGCCTCATGCAGGCTGAGGATGCTCTTGCCGTTGTGGCGCAGGTGAAAGCCCACATCAAAGCGCGCCAGCGCCAGGCGCCGGATCACTTCCTGCAGATGATCGAATTCGGTTTTCTCGGCCTTGAGGAACTTGCGCCGGGCCGGGGTGTTGAAAAACAGGTCGCGTACTTCGACCGAAGTACCGATGGGGTGCGCCGCCGGCTGAACCCGCGGGAGCATGTCTCGGCCCTCGGTCTCGACCTGCCAGGCTTCGCTGGCATTGGCGGTACGCGAGGTCAGGGTCAGGCGCGCTACCGAACTGATCGACGCGAGTGCCTCGCCACGAAAGCCCAGGCTGAGCACGCCCTCAAGG
>NZ_JAYFUI010000043.1:0-14068 GCF_034961125.1 Pseudomonas machongensis
AGGGTGACCACGCTGCTGTTGTTCATTGCTGAATACCTGAGCAAAAGTTGACCAGGCGCCGCAGAGGGCGCCTGGCGGGGCGGCTCACTTGCCTGCGGTGAGGGCGTTGTAGCTGGTGATCAGGTTGCGGTAGTCGGGGATGTGGTTGGAGCACAGCGCGGCCAGGCCTTCGACGTCGTTGCGCCAGTCGCGGTGCAGCTCGCAGGCCACGCCGAACCAGGTCATCAGTTGCGCACCGGCAGCTTCCATCCGGCGCCAGGCGGCATCGCGGGTCATCTCGTTGAAGGTGCCGGACGCATCGGCCACCACGAACACTTCGAAGTCCTCGGCCAGGGCCGACAGCGCCGGGAAGGCCACGCACACTTCAGTCACGACACCGGCGATGATCAGTTGCTTCTTGCCGGTGGCCTTCACCGCCTTGACGAAGTCCTCGTTGTCCCAGGCATTGATCTGGCCAGGGCGGGCGATGTAGGGCGCATCCGGGAACAGCGCCTTGAGCTCCGGCACCAGTGGGCCGTTGGGGCCTTGTTCGAAGCTGGTGGTGAGGATGGTCGGCAGGTTGAAGAACTTGGCCAGGTCGGCCAGCGCCAGCACGTTGTTCTTGAACTTGTCCGGCTCGATGTCGCGAACCAGCGACAGCAGGCCTGCCTGGTGGTCGACCAGCAGTACGGCGGCGTCGTCTTTGTTCAGGCGGTTGTAGGTAAATTGGCTCATGGTCGTGCTCCTTCGGGTGGGTTGGGTTGTTGTCTCGACTGCATGGGCACAGATTAAAAACATTGCGTTTCTTGCGGTAGATAGTGAAAAACAGCCTTAGCGTTCCTTTTTTGGAACGATCAAGTCGGTGCAGTCTTGTTCGCGGGCAAACCCTCTCCCACAGATGCCCCATTGCCTGGGCAACCAACCTGCTCTTTACTACCCCTCAGCCCTCCCCTAGCCCCCCCGAGACCACCATGCTGGCCTTCATCCAGTCTTATCCCCTGCTGCTGGGTACCTGCCTGATCTTCCTCGACCTGCTGCTCTGGCAATTGATCCCGCTGGAGCGCCGCGCCTGGCGTATCGTCACGCGCCTGGGCATCTTCGTCATCTTCAGCGCGGTTCTGCTGGCTGCCGGCATGAGCCCGCTGCAACCGCCGCCATGGGCGGACGATGTCGCGCGCAACCTGATCGCCACGGTGCTGACCATCGGCTGGTGGCTGTTCGGCGCGCGCACGGTGACGGTGGTGTTCGGCCTGCTGATGATCGCCCGCGGCAGTCACGGCGGACGCCTGCTGCAGGATGTCGTGGGGGCTCTGATCTTTCTCGCCGCGGCCGTGGCGGCGGCGGCCTATGTCCTGCAACTGCCGGTCAAGGGGCTGCTGGCGACCTCCGGGGTGATGGCCATCGTCATCGGCCTGGCGCTGCAGAGCACCCTGGCCGACGTGTTCTCCGGCATCGTGCTCAACACCACGCGGCCCTACCAGATCGGTGACTCGATCTCCATCGACGGCACCGAGGGCAAGGTGGTGGATATCGACTGGCGCGCCACACGGCTGATCACCGGCACCGGCAGCCTGGCGGTGATTCCCAACTCGGTGGCAGCCAAGGCGCGCCTGCTCAACCACAGCCGGCCTGCCGACCGCCACGGAGTTTCGATCAGTGTGGTGGTACCCGCCAGGATCCGCCCCAAGCGGGTATTCGATGCGCTGGAAAAAGCCCTGCAAGGCACCAGCGCGCTGCTCCCGTCACCCGCAGCGAAGGTGTCGGTGAAAGCCTCGACACTGGAATCGGTGGAATACGAGGCCAGCGGCTTTATCGCCGACGCGGCGCACAAGACCGAAGTACGCAACCAGCTGTTCGACCTCGCCCACCGCCATCTCGAGGCCAGCGGCGTGATGTGGAACCTCGACCTCGCCGTGACCCCACGCAGCCGACAGCGTGAGCTGCTCGACGAAGTGCGGGTGTTCCGTTCGCTGAGCAGCGAGGAGCGCGATGCCCTCAGCCAGCGCATGATGGCGGTGGAGTATCTGGCCGACCAGGTGATCCTGGATGTCGGCGAACAGTCCGATCACCTGCTGGTGATCGGCAGCGGCGTGGTCCAGGCATCGATCCGCAATGGCGACAAGCGGGTGGAGGCCGGGCGCATGGGGCCGGCGGAAGTGCTGGGGATCGAGGGCATCATGGACGAGGACAGCTCGTTCGCCGAGTTCCGCACCCTGACTGGCTGCCTGCTGTACCGGATCGACAAGGAGCAGGTGCGCAGTTGCCTGGCCGAGCGCGGCGAAGTGGTGCAGGCGTTGAACAAGCTGCAGCGCTTCAGGCTGCAGAGCCGGGAGTCACTGCTGCTGCAGAAACCGGCAGCGGTGAAGAAGGGTGGCTTCCTGAGTTGGCTGCACAAATAAACGGGCCCTTTCGCGGGCTTATCCGCGAAAGGGCCAGCGCAATCACAACACCACGCGCAAGCACTGCCCAGCGTGATACAGCGAGAAGCCCGACTCGTAGAAGGCCGTGCGCAACGAAGGCGCACTCACCGGTTTCATCGGCGAGAACGGGATCGGCAGGTGGTCGGGATCATCCTTGAGCAGAAACTCCGCAAGGGCCCGGCCAATCACCGTGCCCGTGGTATTGCCACGACCGTTGTAGCCCGTCACCGCTACCACCCCCGACGCCGGCTCGAACAGGCGCATCAGGTGGTCGGGGGTGAAGTCGATGCAACCGGTCCAGTGCACCTCCCACTCGACTTTGCCCAGTTCAGGGAAGTAATGGCTCTGGATTCGATCAGCCCAACTGCGCACGAACCACGCAGGCTTGTTGTCGACCCGGCCCAGGCTGCCGAGCAGCAGGCGCCCCTGATCATCGCGGCGGATGCTGCTGAGTACGGTGCGGGTATCCCACGAGCCCTGGCCATGGGGCAGGATCCTGTCGGCCGCAGCTCCCTGCAGTGGCTTGGAGGCGACCTGGTAGTAGTAGCCGCGGAAGAAGTGCTTCTGCAAATGGCTCCAGTCGCCCTCGGTGTAGGCGCCCGTGGAAATCACCACCTTGTCGGCGCGCACGCTGCCACGGTCGGTGGCGACTCGCCAGCCGTCGCCATCACGCGTCAGGCCTTCGACCGGCGATTGCTGGAACAGCTTACCCCCCAGACGCTGCACCGCGGCGGCCAGGCCCTGGGTGTAGCCCATGGGGTTGATGGTGCCAGCGCGGCGGTCGAGCAGCGCGGCGGAAATCTTGTCGGTACCGCAGTATTCCTGGCACTCGGCCCCCCGCAGCAGCTCCACGTCGGCACCCCGACGCCGCCATTGCTCATGGCGCGCTTCGAGGTCGGCGAGGCCCGTGGCGTTGTGCGCCATGTGCAGGTTGCCTTTGTGCTGAGCCTGGCAGTCGATGCCCAGGCGTTCGATCATGGCGAAGACTTCACCGGGCGCCTCGCCAAGCACCTTGTTCAGACGCCCGCCCTGCTCGACGCCCAGGGTTGCCTCGACGTCGTCAGGGCGAATCCAGGTCCCGGCGTTGACCAGCCCGACATTGCGCCCGGAACCGCCATGCCCAACCTTCCACGCCTCCAGCAGGACGACCGACTTGCCTTGTTCGAGCAGGTGGATCGCCGCCGACAGCCCGGTGATTCCTGCGCCGATCACGCAGACATCGGCCTTGTATTCACCGGCCAGGGCCTGTGAAGCAACGGTCGGTTGGGTGATCGATTCCCACAGACATTCTTGACGCAGTTCGGACATGGCCCGGCTCCAGCAATATTGTTCTTGTTGCAGTTGGGGCGGCATGCCGCCCAATCGCGGGCAAGTCGGGGCGCCGAACCGCCGCTCCTACAGGGATCCCCATCGCCTGCGCGATCCTTGTAGGAGCGGCGGTTCGGCGCCCCGACTTGTCCCGCGAACCGGGGGCCAAGGCCCCCGGCCATTACATCAGTCGAACACGATCCCCTGCGCCAGCGGCAGCTCACGCGAGTAGTTCACGGTATTGGTCTGACGGCGCATGTAGCCCTTCCACGCATCCGAACCGGACTCACGGCCACCACCCGTCTCTTTCTCGCCACCGAAGGCGCCGCCGATTTCCGCGCCGCTGGTGCCGATGTTGACGTTGGCGATACCGCAATCACTGCCCGAGGCGCTCTGGAAGCGCTCGGCCTCGCGGATGTCGGTGGTGAAGATGCACGACGACAGGCCCTGTGGCACTTCGTTGTTCAGGCGCAGGGCCTCTTCGAAATCATCGTAGGCCAGCACGTAGAGAATCGGCGCGAAGGTTTCGTGGCGCACCACCTCGCTCTGCGCCGGCATCTCCGCGATGGCAGGCGATACGTAATAGGCATTGGGGTACTGGTCGGCCAATTGGCGCTCGCCACCGAAGACCTGCCCACCCTCGTCGCGTGCCTTGGCCAGCGCGCCCTGCATGGCGTCGAACGACAGCTTGTCGATCAGCGGGCCGACCAGGTTGTCCTTGCGCGGGTCGCCGATGCGCACCTTGCCGTAGGCGGCTTTGACGCGGGCGACCACTTCGTCCTTGATCGAACGGTGGACGATCAGGCGGCGCAGCGTGGTGCAGCGTTGGCCAGCAGTACCCACGGCCGAGAACAGGATGCCGCGCACGGCCAGGTCGAGGTCGGCGCTCGGGGCAAGGATCATGGCGTTGTTACCGCCCAGTTCGAGGATGCTGCGGCCGAAGCGCGCCGCAACCCGTGGGCCTACTTCACGGCCCATGCGGGTGCTGCCGGTGGCGCTGACCAGCGGTACGCGCGGATCATCGACCAAGGCTTCACCGGCTTCACGCCCGCCGATCACCAGTTGGCTGAGGCCCTGCGGCGCCTCACCAAAGGCTTTCAGGGCCTTCTCGAACAGCGCCTGGCAGGCCAGTGCGGTCAGCGGGGTCTTTTCCGAAGGTTTCCACACCACCGAGTTGCCAGCTACCAGCGCCAGCGTGGTGTTCCATGCCCATACCGCAACCGGAAAATTGAAGGCGCTGATCACCCCAACCACGCCCAGCGGGTGCCAGGATTCACGCATGTGGTGGCCCGGACGCTCGGAGGCGATGGTCAGGCCGTAGAGCTGACGCGACAGGCCGACGGCGAAGTCGCAGATGTCGATCATCTCCTGCACTTCGCCCAGGCCTTCCTGGGTGATCTTGCCGGCTTCGATGGACACCAGCTCGCCAAGGTCAGCCTTGTGCGCACGCAGCACTTCACCAAACAGACGCACCAGCTCGCCGCGACGCGGGGCCGGTACGTTGCGCCAGGCTTCGAAGGCTGTTTGCGCCTGGTCGATGCGGGCGATGGTCTCGGCCTTGCCGAGCAATTTCACCGAGGCGATCTGGCTGCCGTCGATCGGCGTGTGAACAGGGTAGTCGCCCTGGGTGTGATCCGCGGCGGCGACGCCGAGGCGCTCGAGCAATGCAGCAACCATTGTGCTTCTCCTACATCGGGTGAAGGGTTGAAAAGGTGATGGGGATCAGTATTAATCCGATTACATTGCTGCAACAAACGACCTTTATTCCTCTTATCATTCCCCTGCGGAATGGTATCGCTGCCGTAGAGAGTGCCATGTCCAAACGCCTGGTTCCGTCGATGACGGCCTTGCAGTGCTTCGAGGCTGCCGCCCGCCACCTGAACTTCACCCGCGCCGCCGAAGAGCTGCACCTGACCCAGAGCGCTGTCAGCAAGCAGGTGGCACAGCTCGAAGAAATGCTGCGTCACCACCTGTTCCTGCGCATCCGCCGGCGCCTGCAGCTCACGCCGGCGGGCTCGCTGTACCTGGCCGAGGTCAACAAGATCCTCACCCAGGTGGACATGTCCAGCCGCTATGTCCTCACCTATGGCGAACAGACCGAAGTATTGAAAGTAGCCACTCAACCGAGTTTTGGCGTGCGCTGGTTGATTCCTCGGCTCAAGGGCTTTGGCAAACGCCACCCGAACATCCACCTGGACATCCGCAACGAAATGGAGCCCTTCGCCCTGCTGCAGGGCTCGGCCGACGTGGTGTTCTTCTTCGGCCAGGGCACCTGGCCGGGTGCAACCTGCGTGGAACTGTTCGGCGAAGAAGTGGTGCCGGTGTGCGCCCCGGAGCTACTGGCCGGACAAGTGCTGGACAGCCCCGGCGCGCTGGCCGGGCAGGTGCTGCTGCAAAGCACTTCGCGGCCGGAGGCCTGGCATGAATGGTTCCTGGAACAGGGGCTGCACACCGACAACAGCTACCATGGTCCGCGCTTCGATACCTTCTACATGGCCCTCAGTGCCGCACAGTCCGGCTGCGGCGTGGCCCTGGTGCCGCGCTACCTGGCGGCCAAGGAGTTGGCCGAGGGTAGCCTGGTGGTGGCCTGGAACCATGCCATGCCGAGCAACGGCAAGCACTACCTGGCGTTCGCCGAACATGCCGCGGAGGTGCCCAAGGTGCGGGCGTTGGTGGAGTGGATTCGGGCGCAGTTGCCTGGGTGATGTGCTGGCGCGGCGGGCCCAATCGCTGCGACTTGCCCCGCGATTGGGCCGGCAAATTCAATAGCAAAAGGAATGACCCTCACACTTTTTTTCGCTTGTGGACAAAGTCCATTCCCCGCTTTCATGTAAGGGTATCTACTGACCTTCAGGAAGCTAGCGATGCCCGCCCACGATTTCGTCAGCCCCGACAGCATCCGCGCGCAGTTCTCTGCCGCCATGTCGCTCATGTACAAACAGGAAGTGCCGCTGTACGGCACGCTGCTGGCGCTGGTGAGCGAAATCAACCAGCAGGTCATGGCCCAGCAGCCTGAAGTCGCCCAGGCCCTGCGCTGGACCGGTGAAGTCGAACGCCTGGATCAGGAGCGCCATGGCGCGATCCGCGTCGGCACCGCCGAAGAGCTGGCGACCATCGCCCGCCTGTTCGCCGTCATGGGCATGGAGCCGGTTGGCTACTACGACCTGAGCTCGGCCGGCGTCCCGGTGCACTCCACCGCCTTTCGCGCGGTGCACGAACAGGCGCTGCACATCAGCCCGTTCCGCGTGTTCACCTCGCTGCTGCGCCTGGAGCTGATCGATAACCCGCCCCTGCGCGCATTGGCCCAGGACATCCTGGCCAAACGCCAGATCTTCACCCCGCGCGTGCTCGAGCTGATCGCTCAGCGCGAACGCGACGGCGGCCTGAACGCAGCCGATGCCGAAACCTTCGTACAGGAGGCGTTGCACACTTTCCGCTGGCACCAGCAAGCCACGGTCACCGCCGAACAGTACCAGCAACTGCACGATCAGCACCGCCTGATCGCCGATGTGGTGGCCTTCAAGGGCCCGCATATCAATCACCTGACGCCACGCACGCTGGACATCGATGCGATCCAGGTCGGCATGCCGGCCAAGGGCATTCCGCCCAAGGCCGTGGTCGAAGGCCCGCCCACTCGGCGTCACCCGATACTGCTGCGTCAGACCAGCTTCAAGGCGTTGCAGGAAAAGGTCGCGTTCAGCGATGCCCAGGGCAGCCACACCGCGCGCTTCGGCGAGATCGAGCAACGCGGGGCGGCGCTGACGCCGAAAGGCCGGGCGCTCTACGACCGCCTGCTCGACGCGACCCGGGCCGCCCTCAACGGCGTACCGGCCGAAACCAATGCCGAGCACTACAAGACGCTGCTGGCGCAACACTTTGCCGAATTCCCGGATGATCTGACGCTGATGCGCGAGCAGGGGCTGGCGTACTTCCGTTACTTCGCCACCGAAAAAGGCCTGGCCGAGCGAGGTCGCCAGGATCGACCGTCCACGCTGCAGGGCCTGATCGACGCTGGGCATGTGCATTTCGAGGCGCTGGTGTACGAGGACTTCCTGCCGGTCAGTGCCGCAGGGATCTTCCAGTCGAACCTGGGCGACGATGCCCAGGCCGACTATGGCAGCAATGCCAACCGCGATGCCTTCGAGGCAGCGCTGGGACTCAAAGTGCAGGACGAACTTGCGCTGTACGCCCAGAGCGAACGACGTTCGCTGCAAGCCTGTGCACAGGCCTTGGGCGTTACGCTGGCATAGGGCTGCGAGGCAGCCCCTGTGTGCGGCCTCGGCCGCACGCCATCACTCGCCGATGGCAGCCTTGTAGCCTGCCGCGTCCAGCAGTTTGTCCAGCTCGGCCTTGTCGCTCGGCTTGAGCTTGAAGATCCACGATTCGTAGGGCTCTTCATTGAGCAGCTCAGGGCTGTCGGCCAGCTCCTCGTTGACGGCGATGACTTCGCCGCCGACCGGGGCGTAGATGTCGGATGCGGCCTTGACCGACTCGACCACCCCCGCAGCGTCGCCCGCGGCGAACACCTTGCCGACTTCGGCCAGTTCGACGAACACCACATCACCCAGAGCTTCCTGGGCGTGATCGCTGATACCCACGGTCACGGTGCCGTCGGCTTCCAGGCGCGCCCATTCATGACTTTCAGCAAAACGCAGGTCGGCGGGGATATTGCTCATGTGTCGTATTCCTCGGTTGGCTCAGCGGTCTACCGCCGGTAATTGAGTGTTCAGATCAGGGTCTTGCCGTGGCGCACGAAGGTCGGTTTGACCACCCGCACCGGATACCACTTGCCACGAATCTCTACTTCGGCGCGGTCGCCAGTGGCGATGGGCACGCGCGCCAAGGCAATGGACTTGCTTAGCGTAGGGGAGAAACTACCACTGGTGATCTCTCCTTCGCCAATACCGGCAACACGAACTGTCTGGTGGGCACGCAGAACGCCGCGCTCCTCCAGCACCAGGCCGACCAGTTTGTCCTGCACACCACGCTCGATTTCCGCCAGCAGGCCGCTGCGGCCGATGAAATCGCGGTCAGCAGGCTCCCAGGCAACGCTCCATCCCAGGTTGGAGGTCAGCGGTGTGTGGGCTTCGTCGATATCCTGGCCGTACAGGTTCATGCCGGCCTCCAGGCGCAGCGTGTCACGAGCACCGAGGCCGCTGGGGGCGATGCCGGCGCCGACCAGGTCGTAGAAGAAGCTTGCGGCCTGATCGCCCGGCAGGATGATTTCCAGCCCATCTTCGCCGGTGTAGCCGGTGCGGGCGACGAACCAGTCGCCTTCGGCGACGCCCTCGAACGGGCGCAGCTCGCGAATCAGCGCCGCACGCGCAACACTGAGCAACGCGGCGACCTTCTCACGGGCGTGGGGCCCCTGGATGGCGAGGATCGCAAGCTCGGGGCGAGCCTCGATGCCTACGGTAAAGCCTTCGCTCTGGGCCTCAAGCCATGCCAGTACCTTGTCGCGGGTGGCAGCATTGGCCACCAGTCGATAGCCGTCTTCGGTGCGGTAGGCGATCAGGTCGTCGATGACCCTGCCCTGCTCATTGAGCAACGGGCTGTAGAGGGCTTTGCCGGGGCTTTCGAGGCGGGCCACGTCGTTGGCCAGCAGGCGCCGTAGCCAGGGGGTGGCGTCGGCACCGTCGATGTCGATGACTGTCATGTGGGAAACGTCGAAGACGCCGCAATCACTGCGGACCTGATGATGTTCTTCGACCTGAGAGCCGTAATGCAGGGGCATGTCCCAACCGCCGAAATCGACCGTCTTGGCGCCAAGCGCCAGATGCAGGTCGTACAGGGGCGTGCGCTGTCCCATGGGTTTCTCCTTCCGGGCGTGGCGAAGCAGAGGCGGTCGGTGCTGTTGAATCAACACCTGATCTTGTAGGACCCACCTCTACGAATGCCGCGCATTGTAGCCGCAAGGGCGGGGACTGGCACCCTCAGCGAGGATGCCCAGGACGAGAGGCAGAGCGGCGGATCAGGCCGATGACCGGCAAAAGCCCCACCAGCACCAGGGTCAGGGCCGGCAGCGAAGCGCGCGCCCATTCGCCCTCGCTGGTCATCTCGAACACCCGCACGGCCAGGGTGTCCCAGCCGAACGGCCGCATCAGAAGCGTGGCCGGCATCTCCTTCAGCACATCGACAAACACCAATAGCGCGGCACTGAGGGCACCCGGCACCAGCAGCGGTAGATACACCTTGAAAAACAATCTCGGCCCGGCCACGCCGAGGCTGCGCGATGCCTCCGGCAGCGACGGGCGGATCCGCTCCAGGCTGCTTTCCAGCGGCCCGTAGGCCACCGCGATGAAGCGCACCAGATAGGCCAGCAACAGCGCAGACACACTGCCCAGCAACAGCGGCTTGCCAGCGCCGCCCAGCCAGGTGGAAAGCGGGATCACCAGTTGATTGTCCAGATAGCTGAACGCCAGCATGATCGACACCGCGAGCACCGAGCCCGGCAAGGCGTAGCCCAGGTTGGCCAGGCCGACGCCGGCACGAATCGATGGCGTGGGCGCCTGACGCCGGGCAAAGGCCAGCAGCAGCGCCACACTGACGGTGATCAACGCCGCCATCGCGCCCAGGTACAGGGTGTGCAGGATCAACGCGCCATAGCGCTCGTCCAGGTCATGTCGGCCACGCTGCCAGAACCACGCCAGCAACTGCAGCAGCGGGATGACGAAGGCGCAGGCGAACACCAGCAGGCACCAACCACTGGCCGCCAGCGCCTTGAGCCCGCGCAGATGATAGAGCGCCTGCCCGCGCGGGCGCTCGTTGCCGCTACGGCTGGCGCCACGGGCGCGGCGTTCTCCATAAAGCACCAGCATCACGGCCAGCAGCAACAGGCTGGCCAGTTGCGCCGCACCGGACAGGCTGAAGAATCCGTACCAGGTCTTGTAGATGGCGGTGGTGAAGGTGTCGAAGTTGAACACCGAGACCGCACCGAAGTCCGCCAGCGTCTCCATCAACGCCAGGGCGATGCCCGCACCGATGGCCGGCCGCGCCATCGGCAGCGCCACCCGCCAGAACGCCTGCAACGGCGACAGCCCCAGCACCCTTGCGGCCTCCATCAGGCCCTTGCCCTGGGCCAGGAACGCAGTGCGCGCCAGCAGGTAGACATAGGGGTAGAACACCAGCACCAGCACGATGATGACCCCGCCAGTCGAACGTACCCGGGGCAGGCGCATCGGCCCGAACACCTCGCGCAAGGCACTCTGCACCGGGCCGGAGAAGTCCAGCAGGCCGACAAAGACGAAGGCCAGCACATAGGCGGGGATGGCAAATGGCAGCATCAGTGCCCAGTCGAGCCAGCGCCGGCCGGGGAACTCACAGAGGCTGGTGAGCCAGGCCAGGCTGACGCCCAGCACGGTGACGCCGACACCCACGCCCAGCACCAGGGTCAAGGTGTTGCCCAGCAGGCGGCTCATCTGGGTGTCGAGCAGGTGCGACCAGATCTGCGTGTCGATCGACTGCCATGACAGCACCAGTACGCTCAGGGGCAGGAGCACCAGGGCGGCGACAAGGCTGACCGGAAGGTACCAACGGCGTTGGGGGGAGTGGGGCAAGGCAGGTATCTCGGTTGCAGGTTGCGACCGCTGTGCAGTCGTTCGCAGCTAAAGCCGCTTCCAACCTGTGGGAGCGGCTTCAGGCGAAGGGGCCCAGGAAGGCCCCGAGAGGATAAGCTGTGAAACTCAGTTCCAGCCAGCCCGATCCATCAGGCGAATGGCTTCGGCCTGGCGCTTGCCCGCCACTTCCACCGGCAGGCTGTCGGCCTTGAAGCTGCCCCAGGCCGCGACTTCATCCGATGGCTTGACCTTGGGGTTGGCCGGGAACTCCTGGTTGATGTCGGCGAACAGTTTCTGCGCTTCCTCGCCCGTCATCCATTCGACCAGTTTCTTCGCCGCTTCCGGGTGCGGAGCATGCTTGGTCAGGCCGATGCCCGAGAGGTTGACGTGCACGCCACGGTCGTCCTGGTTGGGCCAGAAGATCTTCACCGGCAGCTTCGGGTCGGCCTTGTGCAGGCGCCCGTAGTAATAGGTGTTGACCACGCCCACGTCACACTGGCCCGCGGCAACGGCCTGGATCACTGCGTTGTCGTCGGAGAACACGTCGGTGGACAGGTTGTTGACCCAGCCCTTGACCAGCTTCTCGGTCTCGGCCTCGCCATGGGTCTCGATCAGGGTGGCGGTCAGCGACTGGTTGTAGACCTTCTTCGCGGTGCGCAGGCACAGGCGGCCTTCCCACTGTTTATCGGCCAGGGCTTCGTAGGTGCTCAGTTCCGAGGGCTTGACCCGCTCGGTGGAGTAGATGATGGTCCGCGCACGCAGGCTCAGACCGGTCCAGTCGTGGGAAGAAGCGCGGTACTGCGGCGGAATGTTCTTGTCGATGATGTCCGACTTGATCGGCTGCAGGATGCCCATCTGCTCGGCCTGCCAGAGGTTGCCGGCATCCACGGTGAGCAGCAGGTCGGCGACGCCGTTCTGGCCCTCGGCCTTGATGCGCTGCATCAGCGGCGCTTCCTTGTCGGTGATGAACTTGATCTTCACCCCGGTCTTGGCGGTGTAGGCATCGAATACCGGCTTGATCAGTTCGTCGATGCGCGAGGAGTACACCACCACTTCATCATCCGCCGCCTGGACGGAACCGGCGAACAGGGTCAGGGCCAGGGCGGCCAGTAGGGGCTTGCGGGGCGACATGGTGGATGCTCCTCGGGGTTAAAGAGATGCAAATGGTAGTGAATCCCATTTTCCCACTCACCCTGGAAGCAGTTACCGGATGTTGCAAAGCAATCGCGGGGCACGCCCGCGCCTACAGCACCACCCCGTTCTTCAAGCAGGTGGCGTACCTGTAGGAGCGGGCTTGCCCCGCGATAGGGCCCTCAAGCCTTGGCCAGGTCTGGCAGGTCGCCGCTCAACCCCAAGGCCTGGCGCACGAACACTGCCTTGGCCTCGGGCATCCCCTCTACCAGTTTCAAGCTCGTGTTGCGCAGCCAGCGCAGCGGTAGCGGATTGGCCTGGAACAGGCGTTCGAAGCCCTCCATCGCCGCCATCAGGGCAAGGTTGTGCGGCATACGTCGACGCTCGTAGCGACTCAGCACCTTCACATCCGCCAGGCGCTCGCCACGCTCGCACGCGTGCATCAGCTCCTCGGCCAGCACTGCCGCATCGAGAAAGCCCAGGTTGACGCCCTGCCCCGCCAGGGGGTGGATGGTGTGGGCAGCATCGCCGATCAGCACCAGGCCTTCATCCACATAGCGCTTGGCATGGCGCTGGCGCAGCGGTACGCAGACACGGCGGTCGGCATGCAGCACCTGGCCCAGGCGGCCTTCGAAGGCGCGCTCCAGCGCCTGGCAGAACGCCGCGTCATCCAACGCCATGGCGTGCTCGGCCTGCTCAGGGGTTGTGGACCAGACGATCGAGCACCAGTGCTGGCCGTCATCGCGCGACAACGGCAGGAAGGCCAGCGGCCCTTCGTCGGTGAAGCGTTGCCAGGCCGTGGCGCGGTGCGCCTCGCTGCAGCGCACGCTGGTGACGATGGCGTGATGCAGGTAATCCCACTCGCGCGTCTCGCAGCCCGCCAGGCGCCGCACGGCCGAATTGGCGCCGTCGGCGGCGACCACCAGCGGCGCACGCAGGCGACGGCCATCGGACAGGGTCACCAGCCACTCATCGCCGGAGCGGCGCAACTGCTCCAGGCGAGCATTGGGCAGCAGCCCGACGTCACTGTCGTGCAGACGGTCCAGCAGGCCGTCCTGCACCACACGATTCTCGACGATGTGGCCAAGCACCTGGGCATGCACACTGGCGGCTGAGAAATGAATCTGACCGGTACCGCTGCCGTCCCAGACCTGCATGTCCGAATAGGGCGTCACGCGGCGCCCGGCAATGCCCTCCCAGGCGCCAAGACGCTCGAGAATGCGCTGGCTGGCCGCCGACAGGGCACTGACCCGCGGCTCGAAGGGCGCGGCGTCATCGAAAGGCTTGACCGACAGCGGCCCGCCATCGAGCAGCAGCACCTCCAGGCCACTGTGGCGCAACGCCAGGGCCAGGGCGCTGCCGACCATACCGGCACCGACAATCAACAGATCCGCGCGCATGTCCATGCCTTACGCCTGCCTCGCTTGCGGCTTGAGCCGCACGTATAGGGTTTTGTCGACCCGCGCCACCAGCTCGCCGGCGCCATCGCGGATATCGACCTGCAGACGCGGCAGGCACTTCTTGCCACCGGCCGTCTGCTGGCGAATGTCGTCCAGCAGTGCGTCGTCGATGTGGAATTCGGCGAACACCGGGCCCTTGCCCGGTGCGATGAAGTCGATGCTGGCGGCCTTGTCCCAGACGATGTACTCGCGGCCCAGCTGCTCGATCAGCAAC
>NZ_JAYFUI010000044.1:0-13091 GCF_034961125.1 Pseudomonas machongensis
TCACCGGTGATGTGCAGGCGCGCGTACAGACCGACCTTTCATTTCGCGTGGGCGGCAAGATCATCGCCCGCAGCGTCGACGTGGGCGACCACGTCAAGGCCAACCAGGTGCTGGCGCGCCTGGACCCGAAAGACCTGCAGAACAATGTCGACTCAGCCAAGGCCGAGGTATTCGCCGAGCAGGCGAGGGTCACCCAGACCCGCGCCGCCTTCGTGCGTCAGCAGAAACTGTTGCCCAAGGGCTACACCAGCCAGAGTGAATACGACTCGGCTGAAGCTGCCCTGCGCAGCAGCCAGAGTGCGCTCAAGGCGGCCCAGGCACAACTGGCCAATGCCCGTGAGCAATTGAGCTACACCGACCTAGTGTCCGAGGCGGATGGGGTGATCACCGCGCGCCAGGCCGAGGTTGGCCAGGTAGTGCAGGCGACCATGCCGATCTTCAGCCTGGCCACCGACGGCGATCGTGATGCCGTCTTCAACGTCTATGAGTCGCTGCTGGTGTCGCCACCCAGCGACGAGGGCGTGATCGTCCGGCTTGTGGATAACCCCAAGGTGCAGGCCGAAGGACGGGTGCGCGAGATCACCCCGACGGTGTCTGCCGAGAGCGGTACGGTGCAGGTCAAGGTGGCGCTGCGTAACGTGCCGGCTGCCATGCAGTTGGGCTCGCCGGTAACCGCCACGGCTCACGCCCAGGGGCGCCCAAGCATCGAATTGCCCTGGTCGGCGCTGACCAAGGCGCTGCATGAGCCGGCGGTGTGGGTGGTGGGCGAGGGCGACAAGGTCGAACTGCGCAAGGTCCAGGTGGCGCGTTATCTCACCGGGCGCATCGTCATCAGCGACGGCGTGAAAAGCGGCGAAACCGTGGTGGTCAGTGGCGGCCAGTTGCTGCATCCGGGTATGCAGGTGCAGAAAGTCGACGCCAAGAGCCCCGGAGGTGAGCCATGAAACCCTTGCTGGTGTTGCTTGCCGCAGCCACCCTGCTGCCCGGTTGCAAGGGCGATGAGCCGGCGCCCGAGCCCGTACGGCCGGTGCTCTCGACTCTGGTCGAGCCACAGATGCAGTCGCAGCTCGGTCGTTTTGCGGGCACCATCCAGGCACGCTTTGAAAGTACCCTGGGCTTTCGCGTGTCCGGGCGCATTGCGCGGCGCTGGGTGGACGTGGGTGCGCAGGTAAAACCGGGCGACACCCTGGCCACCCTCGATCCCACCGACCAGCAGAACCAGCTGCGCGCCGCCGAAGGCGACCTGGCGCGCGTCCAGGCGCAATGGATCAACGCCCAGGCCAATGCCCGCCGCCAGCAGCAGTTGTATGACCGCGGCGTCGGCGCCCAGGCCCAGCTGGACGTCGCCCAGACCGACCTGAAGACCACCGGCGCCTCGCTCGAACAGGCCCGTTCGGCGGTCAGCCAGGCTCGCGACCAGCTCGGCTACACCACGCTCAAGGCCGATCATGGCGCCGTGGTCACGGCCTGGCGCGCCGAAGCCGGGCAGACGGTCAGTGCCGGCCAGGAAGTGGTCACGCTGGCGCGCCCGGACGTGAAGGAGGCGGTGATTGACCTGCCGATCCCAGTCGCCGAGCAGTTGACCCCGTCGCTGGTGTTCACCGTGGCATCGCAACTGGAGCCGGCCATCAGCACCACCGCCACGCTGCGCGAGCTTGAGCCGCAGGCCGATGCCACTACCCGCACCCGACGTGCGCGGCTAAGCCTGGCCAGTACGCCGCAGGCGTTCCACCTCGGCACCGCTATCAGCGTCACGCTCAGCTCGGCGATCGCGCCGCGCACCGAGCTGCCGGCCACCGCCCTGCTGGAGCGAGACGGCAAGACCCAGGTCTGGGTGGTCGATCCGCAGCACAAGACCGTGTCCACCCGTGAGGTCACACTCGTGGAGCGCAGCGAACGGCGCGTTGTGCTGGGCGCCGGTGTGCAGCCGGGCGAACGGGTGGTGACGGCGGGTGTGAACAGCTTGAAGCCGGGCCAGCAGGTCAAATTCGACGAGGACGCACGATGAAAGGAAGCTTCAACCTGTCGGACTGGGCCCTGAAGCACCAGTCCTTCGTGTGGTACCTGATGTTCGTCGCCTTGCTGATGGGCGTGTTCTCCTACATGAACCTGGGCCGGGAAGAAGACCCGTCCTTCACCATCAAGACCATGGTGATCCAGACCCGCTGGCCCGGTGCGACCCAGGACGAAACCCTTTACCAGGTGACCGACCGGATCGAGAAGAAGCTCGAGGAGCTGGACTCGCTCGACTACGTCAAGAGCTACACCCGGCCCGGCGAGTCGACGGTTTTCGTCTACCTGCGCGATACCACCCAGGCCGAGGATATCCCGCAGATCTGGTACCAGGTGCGCAAGAAGATCCAGGACATCCGCGGTGAATTCCCCCAGGGCCTGCAAGGGCCGGGTTTCAACGACGAGTTCGGTGATGTGTTCGGCTCGATCTACGCCTTCACCACCGATGGCCTGGACCTGCGCCAGTTGCGCGATTACGTCGAGCAGGTGCGCGCCGAAGTGCGCGAGGTGCCGAATATCGGCAAGGTCGAAACCATCGGCGTGCAGGATGAAGTGCTGTACCTGAACTTCTCCACCCGCAAGCTGGCGGCGCTGGGCATCGACCAGCGCCAGGTGATGCAGGCGCTGCAATCGCAGAATGCGGTGACTCCGGCCGGGGTGATCGAAGCCGGACCAGAGCGCATCTCGGTGCGCACCACCGGCCAGTTCGCCTCGGAGAAGGACCTGCAGGTGGTCAACCTGAGAATCAACGACCGCTTCTTCCGCCTGGCCGACATCGCCGATATCGAGCGCGGTTTTCAGGATCCGCCCGCCCCCATGTTCCGCTACAACGGCCAGTCGGCCATCGGCCTGGCGATCGGCATGAAGAAGGGTGGCAACATCCAGGCGTTCGGCAAGGCACTGCGCGACAAGATGGACAGCATCACCGCTGAGCTGCCGGTGGGTGTGGGCGTGCATACCGTGTCGAACCAGGCCGTGGTAGTCGAGGACGCCGTGGGCGGCTTCACCAGTGCGCTGTTCGAGGCGGTGATCATCGTGCTGGTGGTCAGTTTCATCAGCCTGGGCATACGCGCAGGCCTGGTGGTGGCCTGTTCGATCCCGCTGGTGCTGGCGATGGTTTTCGTGTTCATGGAGTACAGCGGCATCACCATGCAGCGCATCTCGCTGGGTGCATTGATCATCGCCCTGGGCCTGCTGGTCGACGATGCAATGATCACCGTAGAGATGATGGTCACGCGCCTGGAGATGGGCGAGAGCAAGAACGACGCGGCGACCTATGCCTATACCTCGACGGCATTCCCGATGCTCACCGGCACCTTGGTCACCGTTGCCGGCTTCGTGCCCATCGGCCTGAACGCCAGCTCTGCGGGCGAATACACCTTCACCCTGTTCGCGGTGATCGCGGTGGCGCTGCTGGTGTCGTGGGTGGTGGCGGTGTTCTTCGCGCCGGTGCTGGGCGTGCATATCCTCAGCAGCAAGGTCAAACCCCATGATGAGGAACCCGGCCGCATCGGCCGCGCCTTCGAAAGCGGCTTGCTGTGGTGCATGCGCAACCGCTGGCTGACCATCGTTGGCACCGTGGTGCTGTTCGCCCTGGCGTTGTTTAGCATGCGGTTCGTGCAGAACCAGTTCTTCCCGTCTTCGGATCGCCCGGAGATCCTGCTGGAACTGAACCTGCCGCAGAACGCGTCGATCCAGGAAACCCGTCGTGCGGTCGATCGCCTGGAGGCCACCCTCAAGGACGATCCGGACATCGACCACTGGAGTACCTATATCGGCCAGGGCGCGGTGCGTTTCTACCTTCCGCTCGACCAGCAGTTGCAGAACCCGTACTACGCGCAACTGGTCATCGTCAGCAAGGGGCTGGAGCAGCGCAACACGTTGATTCCCAAGCTGCAGGAGCGGCTGCGCAATGATTTCGTCGGCATCGGCACCAATGTGCAATCGCTGGAGATGGGCCCTCCAGTGGGGCGTCCGATCCAGTACCGGGTCAGCGGCAAGGATATCGACCAGGTGCGCAAGCACGCCATCGACCTTGCGACCCTGCTCGACCAGAACCCCAACATTGGCGAGATGATGTACGACTGGAACGAGCCCGGCAAAGTCCTGCGGGTCGAGATCGCCCAGGATAAGGCGCGCCAACTGGGCCTGTCGTCCGAAGACGTCGCCAACGTGATGAACAGCATCGTCACCGGTGCACCGGTGACCCAGGTCAACGACCAGATCTACCTGGTGGACGTGGTCGCGCGCGCCAAGGACAGTGAGCGCGGCTCGCCCGATACCCTGCAGAACCTGCAGATCGTCAGCCCTAGCGGCACCTCGATCCCCTTGCTGTCGTTCGCCACGGTGCGCTACGAGCTCGAACAGCCATTGGTTTGGCGGCGTGACCGCAAGCCGACGATCACCATAAAGGCGTCGGTCAACGGCGAGATCCAGCCCACCGATCTGGTGGCCCAGCTCAAGCCGAAGATCGAAGAGTTCGCCGCTTCGCTGCCGGCCGGTTACGAAGTAGCCACCGGCGGCACCGTGGAGGAGAGCGGCAAGGCCCAGGGCCCGATCGCTCAGGTGATTCCGCTGATGCTGTTCCTGATGGCGACCTTCCTGATGATCCAGTTGCACAGTGTGCAGAAGCTGTTCCTGGTGGTCAGCGTGGCGCCGCTGGGGCTGATCGGCGTGGTCCTGGCGCTGGTGCCGACGGGAACGCCGATGGGCTTCGTTGCGATCCTCGGGATTCTTGCGCTGATCGGCATCATCATCCGCAACTCGGTGATCCTGGTGACCCAGATCGACGAATTCGAGGCCCAGGGCTACTCACCTTGGGACGCGGTGGTCGAGGCGACCAACCATCGGCGCCGGCCGATCCTGCTCACGGCCGCCGCGGCCAGCCTGGGGATGATCCCCATCGCCCGCGAGGTGTTCTGGGGCCCGATGGCCTACGCCATGATCGGCGGGATCATCAGCGCAACGCTGCTGACCTTGCTGTTCCTGCCGGCGCTCTACGTGGCCTGGTACAAGATCCGAGAGCCGCAGGCGCAGAATTGAAGCCTCGCCCCCCTGTAGGAGCGGGCTTGCCCGCGAATGCAACAGTGGCTGCACCACGGCATTCGCGGGCAAGCCCGCTCCCACAGCCACCTACTGGGCTGTTCAGTAATTCAGTTATATAAACATTCTTAAACAGTATTTTTAAGAATATCCCGCCATCACTAAGATTGCCCTCAAGCCAGGCGCAATCCCCTTCCTCTGCCCGGCACCCTTACTCAATGGAGAACGAGCATGAGTGCATCTCTGCGTAGCATCGACGGTCAGGACGAAGCCACCATTCTGCGTGAAATCCAGAGCGCGCTGCGCGACCTGCGCTTCGGTGCAGTGGAGATCACCGTGCACAACGCTCAGGTCGTGCAGATCGAGCGCAAGGAGAAATTCCGCCTGCAGCAGCCCGGCAACAAGTCCGGCTGAGTCCGACACATCCAACTAGAAAAAATGCCAATCGGGAGCTTCACCATGTCCATCCGCCGTTATGCGCTCGCCGCTCTGGCCAGTGCCGTTTTTGCCGGTTCCGCCATCGCCAAGGATTACGAACTGCTCAACGTGTCCTATGACCCGACCCGTGAGCTGTACCAGCAGTACAACGCCGAATTCATCAAGCACTGGCAGCAGACGCATCCGGACGACAAGGTGAAGATCCAGCAATCGCACGGCGGTTCGGGCAAGCAGGGCCGCGCGGTAATCGATGGCCTGCGCGCCGACGTGGTGACCCTGGCCCTGGCTGGCGACATCGACGAGATCGCCAAGCTTGGCAAGACCCTGCCGGAGAACTGGCAGACCCGTCTGCCGGACGCCAGCACCCCCTACACCTCGACCATCGTGTTCCTGGTGCGCAAGGGCAACCCGAAAGGCATCAAGGACTGGGGTGACCTGGTCAAGAAAGACGTTTCGGTCATCACCCCGAACCCGAAAACCTCCGGCGGCGCGCGCTGGAACTTCCTCGCCGCCTGGGCCTATGGCCTGAAATCCGGTGGCAGCGAAGCCAAAGCCAAAGAGTATGTGCAGGAGCTGTTCAAGCACGTACCGGTGCTGGATACCGGCGCTCGCGGCTCGACCATCACCTTCGTCAACAACGGCCAGGGCGATGTCCTGCTGGCCTGGGAAAACGAAGCCTTCCTGGCACTGAAGGAAGACGGTGGCAGCGACAAGTTCGAGATCGTCGTGCCGTCGCTGTCGATCCTCGCCGAACCGCCAGTGGCGGTGGTCGACAAGAACGCCGAGAAGAAGGGCAACACCGCGATCGCCACCGAATACCTGAAACACCTGTACAGCCCTGCTGGCCAGAAGATCGCTGCGGAAAACTTCTACCGTCCGCGTGACGAGAAAGTCGCCGCCGAATTCGCCAAGCAGTTCCCGAAACTTGACCTGGTGACTATCGACAAGGACTTCGGTGGCTGGAAAACTGCGCAGCCGAAGTTCTTCAACGACGGCGGTGTGTTCGACCAGATCTACCAGGCGCAGTAAGGCCCAAGGAAAAAGCGGGGCCGCAAGGCAGCCCCAGGATTCAAAAGTTTGCACCGGCCCGGGATCCTTCCGGGCCAAGTGCGTTCAACCAGGGATATTTATGTCACGTCGCATCTCCCCCGTCATACCCGGCTTCGGGCTGACGCTGGGCTACACCTTGGTGTACCTCAGCCTGATCGTGCTGATACCGCTGGCGGCCATGTTCATTCATGCCTCGCAGCTGACCTGGGACCAGTTCTGGAACATCATCAGTGCACCGCGGGTCATCGCGGCGCTCAAGCTGAGTTTCGGTACCGCCCTGTTCGCCGCCATCATCAATGGCGTGATCGGCACCCTGCTGGCCTGGGTGCTGGTGCGCTACACCTTCCCCGGGCGCAAGATCATCGATGCGATGATCGACCTGCCGTTCGCCCTGCCCACCGCCGTCGCCGGTATCGCCCTGACTGCCCTGTACGCACCTGCGGGCTGGGTCGGCCAGTTCGCCACCGACCTGGGCTTCAAGATCGCCTACACCCCGCTGGGCATCACCCTGGCCCTGACCTTCGTCACCCTGCCGTTCGTGGTGCGTACGGTGCAGCCGGTGCTGGCGGACATCCCGCGTGAGGTCGAGGAGGCCGCCGCCTGCCTGGGCGCCAAGCCGTTGCAGGTGTTTCGCCATGTACTGGCGCCGGCACTGCTGCCGGCCTGGCTGACCGGCTTCGCCCTGGCATTCGCCCGTGGCGTGGGCGAGTACGGTTCGGTGATCTTCATCGCCGGCAACATGCCGATGAAGACCGAGATCCTGCCGCTGCTGATCATGGTCAAGCTCGACCAGTACGACTACACCGGCGCCACGGCCATCGGCGTGCTGATGCTGGTGGTTTCCTTCATCCTGCTGCTGCTGATCAACTTGCTTCAGCGGCGCATCGAAACCCCTTGAAGGAGGCCCGGTCATGTCTTCGTCATCCATAACTGCAAGCTCCGCCGCCAATGCCGCCCGCCGTGGCAGCGCCACCTCGCGCCGTGTACTGATCGGCCTTGGCTGGCTGGTGTTCGCGCTGTTCCTGCTGCTGCCGCTGGTGATCGTGGTGTCCCAGGCGCTGAAGAATGGCTTCGGCACCTTCTTCGAGGCGATCTTCGAGCCTGACGCGCTTTCGGCGCTCAAGTTGACGCTGCTCGCGGTGGTCATCTCGGTGCCGCTGAACCTGGTGTTCGGCGTCAGCGCCGCCTGGTGCGTGAGCAAGTACAGCTTCCGCGGCAAGAGCGTGCTGGTCACCCTGATCGACCTGCCGTTCTCGGTCTCGCCGGTCATTGCCGGCCTGGTCTATGTGCTGATGTTCGGCGCCCAGGGCCTGCTCGGCCCCTGGCTGCAGGACCACGATATCCAGATCGTCTTCGCCCTGCCGGGCATCGTGCTGGCGACCATTTTCGTCACCGTGCCCTTCGTCGCCCGTGAGCTGATCCCGCTGATGCAGGAGCAGGGCACGCAAGAGGAAGAGGCCGCGCGCCTGCTGGGTGCCAACGGCTGGCAGATGTTCTGGCATGTCACCCTGCCGAACATCAAATGGGGCCTGATCTACGGCGTGGTGCTGTGTACCGCGCGGGCCATGGGCGAGTTCGGTGCGGTGTCGGTGGTCTCCGGCCATATCCGCGGCGTCACCAACACCTTGCCGCTGCACGTGGAGATCCTCTACAACGAGTACAACCATGTCGCGGCCTTCAGCGTGGCCAGCCTATTGCTGATCCTGGCGCTCTTCATCCTGCTGCTCAAGCAGTGGAGCGAGAACCGTATTAACCGCCTGCGCCACAGCGCAGCGGAGGAATAAGTCATGTCGATCGAAGTTCGTAACGTCAGCAAGCGCTTCAACAGTTTCCAGGCCCTGAACAACATCAACCTGGATATCCACAGCGGTGAGCTGGTCGCGCTGCTCGGCCCCTCCGGCTGCGGCAAGACCACCCTGCTGCGCATCATCGCCGGCCTCGAGACGCCGGATGACGGCAGCATCGTGTTCCACGGCGAGGACGTCTCGGGCCACGATGTGCGCGATCGCAACGTCGGGTTCGTGTTCCAGCACTATGCGCTGTTCCGCCACATGAGCGTGTTCGACAACGTCGCCTTCGGCTTGCGCATGAAACCCAAGGGCGAACGTCCGAGCGAGAGCAAGATCGCCGAGAAGGTCCATGAGCTGCTGAACATGGTCCAGCTCGACTGGCTCGCCGACCGCTATCCCGAGCAGTTGTCGGGGGGCCAGCGCCAGCGTATCGCCTTGGCCCGTGCCCTGGCGGTGGAGCCGAAGGTGCTGCTGCTCGACGAGCCGTTCGGCGCCCTCGATGCCAAGGTGCGCAAGGAGCTGCGCCGCTGGCTGGCGCGGTTGCACGAGGATATCAACCTGACGTCGGTGTTCGTCACTCACGATCAGGAAGAGGCCATGGAAGTGGCCGACCGCATCGTGGTGATGAACAAGGGCGTGATCGAACAGATCGGCTCGCCGGGCGAGGTGTACGAGAAACCGGCCAACGACTTCGTCTACCACTTCCTCGGCGATTCCAACCGCCTGGCCTTGAGCGAGGGCAACCATGTGCTGTTCCGTCCTCACGAGGTGTCGCTGTCGCGCCATGAGACCGAGGGCCACCACGCTGCCGAAGTCCGCGACATTCGCCCGCTGGGCGCGACCACCCGAGTGACGCTGAAGGTCGAGGGGCAGAGCGAGCTGATCGAGGCCGAAGTGGTCAAGGACCACGACAGCCTGACCGGGCTTGCGCGCGGCGAGACCCTGTTCTTCCGGCCGAAGGTCTGGCAGAAGGTGGCGGATATCTAAGCTGCCGTGTGCATGAAAAACCCGGGTTTGCAGCCCGGGTTTTTTATTGCCTGGGCGAAGGTCGGGGCTGCTGCGCGGCCCTTCGCGGATAAACCCGCTCCACGGGCTCCCCTCGGATTCAAGGACAGCGCTGTGCCTGTAGGCGCGGGCTTGACCCGCTAGGGCGCAGCCCTCGCCGGATTTCGATACCTTCCACGAATATTTTGCATGCCGCACGTGCATGATTTTCCCCGTGCATCGTTACAGCCCTTGTGCCACGCGGCTTTGCGGGAACCCCTAAAATTTTATATTCGATAAAGGCATAGCTTTAATTTTAAACATTACTTTCAGAGATAAGCCTCTGGAATGGATGATTCAGCCACGAGGACCGGCCAAGGTCCGAAGACCTGCATCACGTTTCCAGGAGTCGATTCAATGGGTAATGTCCAGACGGCCGCGAGGGCCTACGACCAGCCATGGCGCCCGGCCCCGGGCGACCTGGTCGAGCTTGGACGCACGCTTCGCCTGCCGCTGGCGCAGTTGCGCCTGCAGCGCACGCCGGTCAGTGGTCTCAAGCGTCGTGACAAGCTGGCGCTGGGGTTGCTGGTGCTGGTCCTGCATGGTGCTGCGGCCTACTGGGTCAGTCAGCGACCAACCCCCGAGCTGCCGGTGATTCCGCCAGAGATTCCGCCGATGACCATCGAGTTCGCCGCCCCGGCGCCGCCGGTCGTCGAGCCGCCACCGCCTGTGCCTGTGGTCGAGCCGCCACCGCCGCCACCGCCGGTGGTCGATGAGCTGGCCGCCAAGCCTGCACCGAAGCCGGTACCTAAACCAAAACCGGTGCCAAAGCCGGTACCCAAGCCGCAGCCCAAACCGGTCGAGGCACCACCACCGGCACCGACCCCAGCGCCTGCGCCGCCTGCTCCGGCACCTGCACCACCAGCACCGGCACCGGTCACGCCCGCTTCAGCCAACGCCGCGTATCTGAAGAACCCGGCGCCGGAATACCCGCAACTGGCCCAGCGCCGTGGATGGGAAGGCACCGTGTTGTTGCGGGTGGAGGTACTGCCTAGCGGCAAGCCGGGGCAGATCCAGATCCAGAAGACCAGCGGCCGCGATGCCCTGGACGCCGCCGCGCTGGCTGCGGTGAAGCGCTGGAGTTTCGTACCGGCCAAGCAGGGTGACGTGGCCCAGGTGGGCTGGGTCAGCGTCCCGATCGATTTCAAGCTTCGTTAACTTGCGCCATCGAACCGAACATAGGAAGACTTCATCATGAGCCTGTTGGCATCCCCTCTCGAATCCGTTGAAAGCGCCGTCATCTGGCTGCTGGTTGGTTTTTCCGTGGTCACCTGGGCGTTGGCCCTGGTCAAGGTCGTGCAGTTCGTGCGGCTGAAGAACCAGGACAAGCGCTTCCATGCCCAGTTCTGGGCCGCTTCAAGCCTCGACTCGGCGGCCGAGATCAGCCACGAGCAGCCAGGCCCTGCGGCCCGCGTCGCCCAGGCCGGTTATGCCGCCATCGCCGTGGGCGAGCCGGGCCAGGCGGCCGACCTGAGCCATGCGATCAATCATCAGGACCGCCTCGAGCGCGCCCTGCGCCAGCAGATCGTGCGTGAGCGGCGTTCGCTGGAAACCGGCCTGGCCGTGGTCGCCAGTATTGGCAGCACCTCGCCGTTCATCGGTCTGTTCGGCACGGTGTGGGGCATCATGGAAGCGCTCAAGGGCATCAGCGCTGCCGGTTCCGCCAGCCTGGAAACCGTGGCCGGTCCGATCGGCGCGGCGCTGGTCGCCACGGGCGTGGGTATCGCCGTCGCGGTGCCGGCGGTGCTGGTCTACAACTACTTCCTGCGTCGCCTCAAGCTGACCGCTGCCGACCTCGACGACTTCGCCCACGACTTCTACAGCCTGGCGCAGAAGAGTGCTTTCCGCGTCCTGGTTCACCCGACCCTGCAAAAAGCCCAGGCCGGTTTCGGCCAGCCGGTGAAGGAGGCTTCCTGACATGGCGTTCTCGACCCAGGACAGCGATGAAGTCCTCAGTGAAATCAACGTCACGCCGCTGGTGGACGTCATGCTGGTGCTGCTGGTGGTGTTCATCGTCACCGCGCCGCTGCTGACCAACGCCATCCCGATCAACTTGCCCAAGACCGAGGCCGTCGCGCCGGTGGAGCAGAAAGACCCGTTGGTGGTGAGCATCGATGGTGGCGGCAAGCTGTTCATCAACAAGGATGAGATCCAGCCGGACCTGCTGGAAACCAACCTCAAGGCGGCCAGGGAAAAGGACGCGGATGTGCGTGTACAGCTGCAGGCTGACGATGGCGTCAACTACGGCGAAGTGGCGCGAGCGATGGCAGCCATCGAACGTGCCGGGATCAGCAAGCTGGCGGTGATCACCGCGCGTTGATCGGCAATACCCTCTTCAGGCAAGTGCTTCAGGGCCATTTCTCTTGGCAGGGGATGGCCCTTTTTTTATGCACTTCCCTGTAGGAGCGGGCTTGCCCCGCGATGGCGTCCGCGCAGGCCCAGGCGGACGTCATCGCGGGGCAAGCCCGCTCCTGCAAAGGGGCGTGCAATTATCTTGATTATGGTTATTAATAAATAGCTTCTTATTCCTTTACGAATATAACTGCCTCCCTATACTTGGTTCCCAAGCACGCAAACTTCCAAGGAGGCGTCCCCATGCGCAATGAGTCGATTCGTTACCTGATTGTGCCGGGCTGGCAAGGATCGCCAGACAATCATTGGCAAAGCCACTGGCAGCGCAGCCTGCCCAACAGCGCCCGGGTCGAGCAGCAAGATTGGCTCACCCCGCAGCGGCGCGACTGGGTGCAGGCGCTCGAGCAGGCGATTGCCGCCGAACGCTCGCCGGTGATCCTCATCGCCCACAGCCTGGGTTGCATCACCGTCGCCCACTGGGCCGCGCAGGCCAGCCCTGCGCTGCTGCGCCGGGTGCGAGGGGCGCTGCTGGTGGCGCCAGCGGACGTCGAACGGCCGACCTGCGCGCCGGCCTTGCGCAACTTTGCGCCCATCCCGCTGCACACGCTGCCGTTCCCCAGCCAGGTGGTCAGCTCGGACAACGATCCGGCCGTCAGCGTGCCGCGTGCACTGTACCTGGCCAAGGCCTGGGGTGCGGAAGCGGGGCTGTTGAGCAATGCCGGGCACATCAACGTCAAATCCGGTCACGAGCGCTGGGAACAGGGCTTCGCTTATCTGTATCGCCTGCAAGGCCGGATCGAGCAGCGCTCCCTGCGCCGCGCTTGACCTGGTCTCAACCGATTTCGCTGACTCCCCGGTCGCCTGCGGCCGGGGCGGGAGTTTTCCATGAGTTTCAACAATCCCTTCGGCCAGCCGCTGCTGACGTTCCCCGAGCTGGACAAGAGCCCGCTGAGTATCCGTGCCAAGGCGCTGGTATTCGTCGATGCACGTTCGCAGCAACTGCGCGAAGCGCTCGAACGCCTGGCGCCGCAACCGCTGCCGGTGCTGATCCGTGGTGAGACCGGCACCGGCAAGGAGCTGCTGGCAAGGCAGATCCATCGCGCCAGCGATCGCGCGGGGCTGTTCGTCTCGGTCAACTGCGCGGGCATCAGCCACACCTACGCCGATGCCGAGCTGTTCGGCTACAGCGCCGGTACCCATGGCGGCACGGCCAGCAGTCGCGCGGGCTGGTTCGGTTCGGCCAATGGCGGCACCTTGTACCTGGACGAGATCGCCGACCTGCCGTTGGCCATCCAGGGCAAGCTGCTGGCGGCCCTGGAAAACCGCGAGGTCACCCGGGTCGGCGCCCAGCAGCCACAGGCC
>NZ_JAYFUI010000045.1:0-10271 GCF_034961125.1 Pseudomonas machongensis
AAGACACAAGCGGGCTGGTCCCGCGAACACGGGCGTAGCCCGTGCCAGGCAGCGCGGTGTCTTTTTCGCGGACAAACCCGCTCCCACACCAGGTTCAAGTTCCCACTGCGGCAAAGCGTCGCAAAAGTCATTACAGCAAAATAAATTATTGTATTACGATAATTTATCAAGAATAATCCGCCCCGTTCATCACTGTACGGAGGCACCCCATGAACAGTAGATCCGTCGCCTATGCGCGCTCCCGATTGCGCACCATCGGCGCCCTGGCCGCCCTTCTGGCCTGGACCACCGCTGCCGTCGAGTTCGGCGGCACGCCGCTGCTCTGGCTGCTCGACTACCCCACCATGGTTTCCGCCTACCTGCAGGCCTACGGCGACCAGATGCCGCTGCTCCTGGCCGAAGGCTACCAACCGTCCCACCTGGCGATCGGCCTGGTGTTCTTCCTCGACCTGATTCCCACCGCCATCTCGGCATTCGCCCTGCTGCTGACCGGCATCTTCTTCATGCGCCTGTCCAAGGGCCAGACCTGGACGCTGCCCAACATCCGCCTGCTCTGGTGGGTCGGCCTGCTGTGCATCGGCTCGCCGCTGCTCTGGTCGCTGATCGGCACCTTCGAGGGCCTGGCGCTGGCCATCGACCTGCCTGCTGGCGAAAGGAGCTTCAGCGTGTCGATCGGTGTATCATCCGAGGCTGTCTACGAGATCATGAAAAGCATTCTGCTCTGCGCCTTCTCGCTGCTCATGCGTGACGCCAAGACCATCAGCGATGAACACAACTGTTATGTCTAGCCACCCCTTATGCCGATAATCATCCGCCTCGACGTCGTCATGGCCCGGAACAAGATCCGTTCCAAGGACCTGGCGGAAATCATCGGCATAACGGAAGCGAACCTGTCGCTGCTGAAGAACGGCAAGATCAAGGGCTTCAAGATCGAGACCCTCGAGAAGCTGTGTCGCGCGCTGAACTGCCAACCTGGCGACCTGCTGGAGTTCAGCGAGGAATGATCAAGGACTGCAACACCCATGTATTTGCCCCACAAAGGTTTACTCGCCGTACTGCTGGCCACCTGGCTGATCAGCGGCTGCGGCCCGAGTTACACGTATAGGTATTCGCCACCGCCCAGCGCGCATGGCATGAACTGCATCAACAGCTGCTCGAGCGAGCGCAGACATTGCCAGCAACTGGAGCGTCTGGAAGAAAACAGCCAGCGCGCCCTGTACCAGGCCGAAATGCGTGCCTACCAGTACTGCAAGACCGGCAAGAGCAAGAAGGAAGCGCGTCACAACTGCTACCAGCCGAGCTACCCATTCGGCAGCTCGTCCAGCTACAGTTGCGGCCGCGATTACGACAGCTGCTACATGGCCTGCGGTGGCACCATCCAGCGCATTCGCAACCCAGATTGATAGATGAACGGATTTCGACACGTGAAATACACCACGCCTTTCACCCTTCTGGCCCTTGGCCTGGCCCTGAGCGGCTGCTCCAGCAGTAGCAGCAGCTACACCCCAAGGACTTCGAACCTGGACTGGGAAACCCCCGGCATGCAGCTCGGCGGCGACCGCGGCCTGCCCCTGCGAGTGGACGACCGCTGCCGCAAGCGCGGTTGCGACAACCACAAGCTGTTTTTCAACCCCGCAGAGCCTGAACCGAGCGTCAACACCATCCACCGCGGCTGGTAGGATTTTCTCCTTTGAGGGCGGCGACTTAGGCGATTTCGCGTTGAATGCAAGGAAGTGGTTTACAGCAGCCAACCGATCGCTATAATGACGCCCCTGTGCCGGTATAGCTCAGATGGTAGAGCAACTGACTTGTAATCAGTAGGTCCCGGGTTCGATTCCTGGTGCCGGCACCATTCAAGGTTCCATAGAAAGCTTTCAAAATCTCTGGAACCCCCGAAAAACCCGCCTTCTGGCGGGTTTTTTCGTTTTGGCGTTTCGTTGATTCGGCCTCAGCCTGTCCATCCCAATGGCTGCAAAGGCCTGACCTTCCCCGGCAGTCCACAGGCGTAGACCAGGAGTCGCAAGAGCTGTCGATGACAGCACCCCAGGTGACCCGAACCTTGAAGGTCACGCCGCTCCCGCGGTGGTTCACCCGCAAGTACGATTCGCGTCCGGCAGCTCGTACGGTCACTACCCATGTGATGGATGCCACCTCAATATCGTTGCCCCTGCGGCAACCACCCTACCCATCTGCTCAGCAGCAACCTATTCGCTTGGCCATTTCGCGTGCGCCAACCCGCGCCCGTCTCTTTCACTGGAAAGAGACGGGCGCTTCTAACACTGCTGCAGCCCTGATCGCACATGGCTCAGCGGCAATTCCCCTCGTGACAATTGGCGTGACAAACGCCGATGTCACCGGCAACAGCGATGTAGATGATGGTGCCGCAGACCAAGGAATGGACTGCACCTGACTGACAGTCAGGCATGCCCCGGACATCGCATTGCTGCGTTCACCCGGCTCAGGATCTCGCGGCACTGGTCTCGTCAGCCAATGCAGCCTCCACCCGCCCACCGGTAACGGTGCTCAGGAGGCCAGATCATGAGATGCCCTTGCTCCCGGACGTAAGGAGCCGCCAGTCCCGCGTAGTGGACATTCCCCACAGGTCGCAGGGGCCTTGATCCCTGATAACACTCAGCATTCTTGGCGGGATGACGTGGGGAGGTTTACAGATGAGCGCCACTGAGCGACGGCGACACTTACATTTGATGTAAATGGGAGATTTGCCAAAACATCAATCAAAACGACGAGTGGTCGACTGAGCTTTCGGATATAGAAATGTGCTCCGGCGGACTTTGTACGCTTAGCTCTACACCGCGTAAGCTCAAATTGCGCTGGCAGGTAGATTAGACCATGATGGCATTGTGCTTTGACCCATATTTAAATATGCTTCCTCCGATGCGCCCAGGCGAACCAAAAATGAAACAAGTTGCCAGCTCACATAAAATCGATGTCAAACTAACATTTGACTAAATTCAGCGCCATATAGCGTATTATTTAGCAGAACAGAAACATGAACTCTCGATAACCACACTTCACATTTCAGCGACTATCATCGCATACCAGATTGGTAACAGAGAATCCTATGCTGAATCAGAACTTTTCACCGGATAATCTAAAAAAATTCCTTCATAGCAGACGCGATCAGCGGAAATTAAAGAAGCAAAACTCCTTTGAAAGCGAAGAGAAAATTCTGACCGATCTGAGTTACAAGGTGGACAGTCAAGATTTTAAATTTGAAAGCATTAGCACTGCTCAAATAAAAAACAAAAAAATAGTCCGCACCAAAAGCATAAAAGAGATTTTAATCCTAAGAAAGCTTAACGATAATCTAAAACGCATTTATGGTGCAAAGCAGTCTAACCGCAGAGAAATAACCAAGCAAGTATATACACTGCTCCAAGAAATCAACCCAATACATATAATAAGATTAGACATTAAAAGCTTTTATGAAAGCATAAAGCTTGACGCCGTACTTGAACCAATTTTCGAAGAAACACTTCTATCACCTACTTCGAAAAAAATAGTCAAGGCAATTCTGAGAGACCCTTCAATCCCTGACCATATCCCCCGAGGACTAAACATAAGCTCTACGCTAACAGAAATATATATGCGTGATTTCGACGGTGCCATCAGAAGCCTCAGTGGAGTCTACTATTACGCTAGATACGTAGACGACATAATCATATTTGCATACAAGAACATAACAACTGGAAGCGAACGAGCGATTAAAAGCTCCCTTCCAACAGGGCTTAACACCCACAAGAAGAAGAGCAAATATCACCCTATTATTTGTAGGTGTCTGCTAAATTGCGAATGCAGTAACAACTGTAAATGCAGAGCATCTTGCACTTGCGAGCCTGACGCACCAAAGAATATTACGCTAGATTACCTCGGATATAATTTTACCTTTTCTGACATTCCCAAAAACTCAAAAAAAGAAGATCGGAAAAAACCCAAAAAAGTAACCGTAAGCCTAGCAGAAAGAAAAGTAAACCGCATCAAGACAAGAACAATACTAGCGCTACTTGATCATTGCAAAAAACCAAACTACCAATTGCTGAAGGATAGAATCCACTTCCTAACAGGGAACTGCGAGTTCAGCATTAAAGGTGATTTTAAAATTCGCAGCGGAATATTTTACAACTATCCACTATTAAGCGCGGACGATCCGGCACTACTGGACCTCACAAACTTCCTAAGAAAATCAGTACACAGCAAAAGAGGCTCATTGGGGAGAGCGCTATCAAAATCTCTATCCAACGCGGAACGCTCTCAACTAGGGAGACTTTCATTCCGTTCCGGATTCAAAAATAAAATCACCTATAAAGTTAGCGAAGAGAAGTTGAGCGCCATAAAGGAGTGCTGGAAAAATGCCTAAATCGAGGATCAACAAGGGAGATTTCAAAAGGGTACTTTTAACTGAGACAGCACCATATGAAGTTCCTGTAATTTTCAACAACGAAGGTTTCTATGAGCACATAAAAAATGGGGATATGCACACAAATAACCTCCTCATGTCCATAAGGAGCAATACTTGGAAAATCCCACTTCCCTACAAAATTAAAAAAGACACACTGGGAGCTCGCAGCCTCAGTCTGCCGCATCCAACATCACAGCTTGACTATATAGAATTCTATAAAGACTACGACGTACTAATTACGTCTCTGTGCTCGCGGAGCAAGATCTCTCTCAGAGCGCCTGTAAAAATAGCAGGTTTTTTCTATGATATAGATAGCAAATATAGTAGCGCTGACATCAACCCAGAGGCCAAGGAGATAAACGACGGATCTGACAACCTAAACACTCCTCATGCAAGCTCTTATTTTTCCTACAACAAATACAATTTTCTTTATAAATTTTACGAATCCTACGAATACCATAGGATCGAAAAAAAATTTAATTTCCTGATGCGCTTTGATATCTCAAAATGCTTCGACTCTATTTACACTCACTCGGTAGCATGGGCGGTCAAGAGCAAGGGATTTGCTAAAGACAACCATAACGGAATATCATTTGAAAATAAATTTGATGAAATAATTAGAAACTCCAACCACGGAGAAACTAACGGCATCATTATCGGCCCCGAAACCTCAAGAATATTTTCTGAAATAATACTGCAGCGCATTGATATAGAAACTATATCAGATCTATCGAAAGACCACTTAATCTTGGGGCGTGACTACACCGTCAAAAGATATGTCGATGATTATTTTGTATTTTCAAAAAAAGAAGAAACCTGCAGGAAGATATTCAAGAAATTCAAGGAAAATCTAGAGCTATACAAGCTACACATCAACGAAAGCAAAACCAGCCTTCATACTACGCCATTCATGACCTCACTCACTATTGCGAAAAGTGAAACCAGGAAATTTATCAATGATTTTATTGATCAGCACCTAGTAAATACAGACGAGTCAACATGTGATGTAGTTTGCAAAGGTTCGCCATCAAAAAAAGCCAATCGCTTGATTCAAGAATTCAAACAAATACTTTTCTCCAATGTCACTGATTACTCTGGCGTCGCAGGCATTGCCTTAAGTCGAATCTGCAAAAAAATTAGCAAACTTAGAAATATAGCTTTCGCAGGCAATACTGATCGAGAAAGTATTTTTAACTTAATTTATATACTACTCGAACTCTGCTTCTTCATTCTCTCCATGACGCCTAGAGTTAGAGTTACATATCTAGTCATTCAGATATCCTCGATTTGCCTTGATATTTCCAAGCACCTTTCTTATGATCACGAAAACAACTTAAAGAAAAAGATACTCGATGAAAGTATTTTATTTTTGGACCTAATGATCTACGATGAAAAAGACGACTGCAAGGTTGAATCACTAAACATCTTAACTCTACTATCCACGCTGGGTCGCGAATATCTACTACCCCCTCAAAAGCTAAAGTCTTTATATGAAAAAATAAGCTCCACCCATAACACTTGCTATTTCGAAATCATTACTTTTTTGCATTATATTAAGTCCAACCCCACATACAACACCCTTAAAGAAGAAATTCTAGAAAAGATTGAAGCCACTATTTCCCTTGACCGCCGTGCAATTGAGTCGAACACAATCCATTTGCTACTAGACAGCATGTCGTGCCCGTATATCACTGAAAAACTCAAGAAAAAATTTCTTCAACTTGTTCTAGATCAGTATGACATCCCCAACAAAAACAAAATCAATGACTTCCTAAAGTCAGTATCAAAAACCTGGTTCACCAATTGGGACAGCCAAATAAATCTTCAGAGAGCTATCGACAAAAAAGGCTTGAAATTCACTTACTAACCGAAGTAGAATCCAAGAGCTTGAGCGAGTGCCACTCAACACGGGACAATGGGGCAAGAAATTGCGTTTACACATAGTCTTGAGCAATTAATTTTGCACACACACATAGCCTTCTCAAGTAAAGGTTGGCTGCGGTCAGTATGTACGCAGCCAATTTTTTTGCTCTACAGCTCACGATCGCAAAGCAATTTCAGCCAATGCCTTGCTCTGACTAGAAGCTCCCTCATTATTTTTGAGGCTTAACACGCTAAAGCCCGTCTATACAAGCGAATCATGAGTATAAAGGTAGTTTTAGGGATAGAAAATTTTACTTAATTAATTAAAATATTTAAATTCAAGTACTTATTACTCTCTTCGACTCCTGGTGCCACCATAGAAATCAATTAGGCCCACCTTACGGTGGGCCTTTTTCGTTTTAGGGCCATTGTCTTCTGAATTTTCCCCGTTCGTTCCGTTTCGTCCCCCCCCTCCAGGAGCTACCCTCCCGGATCAGACTGCTCAGTGCTCAGTGCTCAGTGCTCAGTGCTCAGTGCTCAGTGCTCAGTGCTCAGTGCTCAGTGCTCAGTGCTAGATGTTAGGCGTAGCGCAGTAGAAAAGTGGCGATGCGAAGGGGGTTGTGTATAGCCATTGTTTAAGCGATGCCCCAGGGGTCGTGTATAGCCTGTGGCTGCCAGGGGAAATGGCCTCCAGTTTGGCCACCCTTATATTGCCGACCTGTGACGATTTGCGTTGGGGCTGTTGCTAGGATAGGCGCTCAATAGCGCGAGCAAGACTCCATGGACAGCCATCAAACAATCGACGTAATCCAGAGAGCACTCACTGAACGCAAAGACTTAGGTGACAAGTCAGTCACCATAGATTCCCTCGAAGGTTTTCTAGAGGCGCTTAAACACACCGGCCAGCTTCAAGGCCGCTATACATTCTGGAATGCTTACGTGGCCACGGACCAAGCTCAAGCGGGATAGCTCGCATACACCTTTGTAGCGACGTAGCAGAAAAATGAAATCAGCATCGTGATGTTACGCATCCGGTACATCGTTTTCGTGCGTGCGGCCCAACGCTCAGCAGGTTCTCTCGCAAGCATCCTTGAGGTGAGATCGTTTAGCGCTCCCATCTCGATCCGGTGCAAGTAGGCCGAGTTTGCATTTGTTGTGGTGATCGTAGCCTCGATGCGGAGAAACCCGAAAACGGCGCTCAGTGCCATTATGAGTAACGTAATCAGGTACATCGTGGACACGTTAAGACCTAGAGGCCCAAAAGGCATCGTCTGAGCGAGGTACGCGCAAGCCGCCATCGACGCGCCCAGAACAAATCGGTCAAAGTTTGCAGTTTCGGTGCTCGCGCTTTGGTGAAGCTGAACACTCCTTTCATTCGAACTCATTTTTCAGCGTCCTTGCCTGGTTACTGACGTGGTTACCTAAGTGGCGATCATACAGATCGTCGGTTTAGTCTCGCTGAGACACTTTGGTCTGTCTCACGCCACAAAACGGTGAGGTCGCATGTCGTGGCGCGGGATTTGCTGACGCTCATCACTAGGCTCTGTCTGAGAGGTTGAAGCCGATCCCCCTCCGGTCAGAAATCCAAACGCAGCACCGTACGCCAAAAGTTCTTCAGCGGCGAACGCCAGTGCTTACGCCAATTACGCTCCCACCAGTCGTCTTCGTTCTTCACCACGTCCTCAAGGTCGCTACCCGTGACAGCAGCAGCATGCTGGCGGAACATCATCGGGAACACGCAGTGTTGCCGAATCCGTCGCTTGAACATCACGTCCACGGGCGTGCCGTCGTACGGCGTCTGGGCCAGGATCGCACAGCCTTTACGTGACAGCACGTACGCATGAAGCGCCACGACGCGGCCCCGGGCAATGAACGGGAACCAGGTCAACCAGGTTCGGCCCATGCTGTAGCCGAGGTGCAAGGCCTCGAAACGATGGCGACGCATGAAGCGGTTTACCCAGGCGATCCGCGAGGCTTTCAGCTCGTAGGGCATCACGTCATCTTCAAAAATCAGAATCCGCTCCAGGCCCTCCTCGAGCGCGCGCTGGGCGAGTTGCTGGTGCGACTCGTAGCAGCCGCGCTTGGGGTCGCCGTGCTTCTGGACGACATGAAAAATCACCGGGCTGTCGAGCACCTTGCCAATGCTCTTCCTGAACAACTCACGCCTGTCACTCCGTGCATCGAGCGAGATGCAATAGACGGCGTCAACATCGAAATGAATCCTGCCCACCAATCAATCCCTTTAACTAATGCCTGTCATATGGTGGTGCTGAATCGAAAGGCAATGATATCGGGAGAACCTGATATCACAAAGCCATGTAGGCATTTTCTCCCTGTGCCGCCCTGTTGAAAGGCGTAGCGCTTCGTGGTCCGAAAGCTCGATTGAGGGCCGCAGGGACCTTGGATAATTTCATTCCAGCGCTCTAATCAGCCGAGAGATATTCCATATCCAGCGACCCTTAAAGCAAATATCAGGATGATATCCACAAGCCTCAACACGCCTCCCTGAGCTCAAACCGCTCAAACAACTGCTGTAGATAACCCCACACCTCCCCACTCTCCGCAGGCCCCGCCACCTCCCCCAACCCCGCATCCAACACCCTCCCCCCCCGCGCCAACTGCACCACAAACCGCTTCACCCCAACCCCCGCCAACCGCTCTCCCAACCGCATCACCCGCTGCCCATCGAACAACCCCCAATGCACCGTGGTCCGACACTCATACTCAACCCCGTGCCCCAACAACATCTCCAGGCTCTCCCAGTTCGCCCGCCCGCTGCCGCGCACGCCGGTGATCAGCTGGCAGTCCTCCTCCAGCGCCTTGATGTCCATCCCGACCCAGTCGCAGAACGGCAACACCCGGCTCAATGCACCAGGGCGCAGGCCGGCGGTGTGCAGCCCGACCTTGAACCCGAGCTCGCGCACGGAGCGCATGGCGGCAGGCAGGGCCGGTTGCAGGGTCGCTTCGCCGCCGCTGAAGACCACAGCCTGGAGCAGGCCCTGGCGGCGCTCGAGGAATTCGAGCACGTGGTGCCAGCTCACGCCGGGATGGGGGTTGCGCGGGATGAGTTCGGGATTGTGGCAGTAGCGGCAACGCCAGGCGCAGCCTTGGCAGAAGACTACGCAGGCGAGGTGGTCGGGGTAGTCGAGGGTGGTCATGGGTTGTAGGCCGCCGATGCGCAGGGCGCTGGCTCGGCAGTTGGGGGTGGGCGTTGGCATGGGCGCTCCTGTTGGCGGCAGCATGCATTGGCCCTGCGGGAACGGCTTCAGCCGCGAAGAAACCACCGGCGGTGCCGGTGTTCGCGGGCAAGCCCGCTCCCACAGGGTTTGGGCTGGCTTTTAGATTTTGAGCAAGACCGTTGCTCCTGCAAGGGCTGCGTCAGGTCTGGAATGTCAGCGCTGTTCTCGGAAGTGCCGGCGCTCCTTGTGCTCGGCCTGCTTGCCGGGATTGAACGCAGCCACGGGGCGGTGATAGCCCATCACCCGTGTCCACACCTCGCACCGCTGGCGCTTTTCTTCAGGCAGTTGCTGCTGTGCATTCATGGTCTTGCTCCTTTATCAACGCTTCATCGCAACGCGGGCAGAACGTGTGCTCCCCCGCCAGGTAGCCGTGCACCGGGCAGATCGAAAAGGTCGGTGTCACGGTCAGGTAAGGCAGCCGGAAGCGGCTCAGTGCGGTGCGCACCAACTGCTTGCAGGCCTGGCTCGAGCTGATGCGCTCGGCCATGTAGAGGTGCAGCACCGTGCCGCCGGTGTACTTGCACTGCAACGCATCCTGCAGCTCCAACGCTTCGAACGGGTCGTCGGTGAAACCCACCGGCAACTGCGAGGAATTGGTGTAGTACGGCGCCTCGGGCGTGCCGGCCTGGAGCATGCCCGGGAAGCGTTTGCGGTCTTCTCGGGCAAAGCGGTAGGTGGTGCCTTCGGCGGGGGTGGCTTCGAGGTTGTAGAGGTGGCCGCTGCGTTCCTGGAAGTCCACCAGGCGCTTG
>NZ_JAYFUI010000046.1:0-12799 GCF_034961125.1 Pseudomonas machongensis
TGTATGTTTTTTGATCAATCCTCTACAGGCATTGATATCAAAGGTCTGTAGAGAAGCGCGAACACTTTATTCACAGGGTCGCGAACAGATTTGGTGGGCAACTCTCGTCTTGGTGAAGACCGGGCGTTCGGCGGGTGCGGTACCTCTAGGGGCAAATGTCTTGTTCAAAGTCTAAAGACCAGCCCAATCCCAGTGGGAGCAACTGTCTTGCTCAAAATCTAGAAGCCAGCCCAATCCCTGTGGGAGCGGCGGTTCGCCGCTGCGACTTGTCCCGCGAACACGGGCGTAGCCCGTGCCAGGCAGTGCGGTGTTCTTTTCGCGGGCAAGCCCGCTCCTACAAGCCCCAACCAGTCAGCGCAACACGCCTTCCTCCAACAACAACTTGAGGATCGCCTCGGCGCCCTCCTGTGGAGAAACATCCTTGAGCACCTTGCCGCCGCCACCGCTGGCCTTGGCCGTGGCCGCCTTCATCCGGTCGGCACCGCTCTTGGCCTTGATCACCTTGAGCCGCTTGGGCCGCGGGCGGGCAGGCTGCAAGGCGTCGCCTTCGAGCAACTGATCCTCCACCACCGCCACGTTACGCGCCGCCAGCACACCCCGCCGTGCAGGGCCAAAGGCGCTCTGGCGCGGCTTGGGCGCCGCGTTATCCACAGTCGCCAGCAACGGCAGGCGCACCTTCAACCGGCGTCGTTGACCGCGCGGCAAGGCTTGCAGGACCTGGGCGGTGCCATTCTCGATCGATTCCACCTCGGCCAGGCCCACCACCAACGGCCAGCCCAGCCGCTCGGCCAGCAGAAATGGCAACATGCCCGAGCCTTCACCCGTCTCGGCCTGGCTGCCGGTGAGCACCAACTGGGCACCGGCATCGCGCAGGTAATCCCCCAGTACCCCCAGCACATCGGCCCCCGCAGGCTGCTCGAGGACATCCAGATGCTCCAGGCCCATACCCAGATAGGCGCGCAGGGCCTCTTCGCGCGGGTCGCCGGCATGCACCACCTGCAAGTTATCCCCAGCCAGCTGCAAGCCCAATTCGACGGCGCGTGCATCCTGCTCGGCGCGGCGGGCGCGGCCAGAGCTGGGGTGGGCACCGATGGAAACCAGGCTGATGACTTTCGTACTCATGCTCGTGCCCTTATGCCGCGTCGCGCTGAGCGCCGCTGCGGTAGTTGTCCACAGCCTCGATCAGTGCCTGGAGAATCGCCGCGCTATCGCCAATCACCGACAGGTCGGCCCGTTTGATCATGTCGCAACCGGGGTCCATGTTGATCGCCACCACCTTGTCGCAGGCACCGATCCCCTGCAGGTGCTGGATCGCCCCGGAGATACCCACAGCCACGTAGACCCGCGCCGTGACCCAGGTGCCGGTAGCGCCGACCTGGCGGTTGCGCGGCATGAAGCCGTCGTCCACCGCCACCCGTGAAGCCCCTTCGGTAGCGCCAAGCGCCACGGTCGCCCTGTGGAAAAGCTCCCAGTCCTTCACGCCGTTGCCACCGGAGACGATGAATTCCGCCTCGGCCATGGCGATCGAGGCTGGATCCACCGCGACTGGCCCCAGGTCTTCGATACGCGACAGGCTGCGCGCCACGCCTGTGGACAACTCAACCGGCAACGCTTCGTGACGGGTTTCGCTGACCGGCTCGGCGCATTCGGCGGCGGCCAGGATCAGGCGCGGCAGACCTCTCTGCAGGTCCTGCTGACCGGCACCGGCGCGGCCGATGCACTGGCCGTCCTTGACCTGCCAGACCCGCGTGGCCGGGCGCTCGCCCAAGGCGGCGCCCAGACGCCGACCCAGTTCGCCGCCACCGGTGCGGCTGTCGGGCAATAGCCAGTGCCGTGGCGCGAACTGGTTATCCACAGCGCGCAGGCCCTGGACAAGCTGCTCGGGCACGTAACCTTCGAACGCTTCGCCTTCAATGACCAGCAGGCGGTCGACGCCGGCTGTGGAAAAGTGGCTTTCCTTGTGTTCACCGAACACCACCGCCAGCACCGCACCGTCGCTGCCGGCAAGGCTGCGGGCAAGGCCGAGCAGGTCGCGGTCGTGGCTGCCCAGGCGGCCACCGACCATGTCAGGCACCACGGCGATGTAGAACGCCGGATCCGCCACTTGATGCAAAGGTAATTGCACCTCGGCGGCTGCCGTGCGCCGACCACCGATCGCCGTGCCCTGCTGGGCGCCACTGCGGTCGATACGCTTGAGGCCGCTTGGGCCGATGAAACCGGCGGCGATGGCGTGAGGATTCTTGCGGATGAGCCCATGGGGGCCCATCCAGCGGGTCTGTTGCGTCTGCATCGCCGCGTGCAACGGATGCAGGCGGTTACGGGCAATCCACTCGGCGCGAGGATCGCGGCGGATGATGTCGCTCATCAGTGCACCTCCGCAGGTTCACGTTTTACCTGGTTCGATTTGCTCGCGGCGGCAGGAGTGTCGTCCTCGATCAGCACGTCGGCGACCAACTCGGCGAGGTCCTTGATCTGTGGCCGCGGTTCGACCACACCTTCAAGCATTGCCGTGCACTGTGGACAACCCACCGCCACCAGTTCGGCCTCGGTCTCGCGGATATCGTCCATGCGCATGTCGGGAATGCGCTGCTTGCCTGGGATGTCGGTGATCGGCGCACCGCCGCCACCGCCACAGCAACGCGAACGGAAGCCCGAGCGCTGCATCTCGCGCACCTCGATGCCCAAGGCCTTGAGCACGTCGCGCGGGGCTTGGTACTCGCCGTTGTAGCGTCCCAGGTAGCACGGGTCGTGGTAGGTCACGCTACCGCCCTTGTGCTGGCCGAGGTTGAGCTTGTTGGCGGCGATCAACTCGGCGATGTAGGTGCTGTGGTGCTGCACCTGGTACTCGCCGCCCAGTGCGCCGTATTCGTTCTTCAATACATGGAAACTGTGCGGATCGCAGGTGACGATGCGCTGGAAGCGGTATTGGCGCAGGGTCTGGATGTTGCGCTTGGCCAGTTGCTGGAAGGTCGCTTCATCGCCCAGGCGACGGGCCACGTCTCCGCTGTCGCGCTCCTCCAGGCCCAGCACGGCGAAGTCCACACCCGAGGCCTTGAGCACCTTGACGAAGGCACGCAGGGTGCGCTGGTTGCGCATGTCGAAGGCGCCGTCACCGACCCAGAACAACACCTCGGTGGTCTTCACGTCCGACAGCAGTTTCAGGTTCAGGTCGGCGGCCCAGTTCATCCGCCCACCGGGGTTGAAGCCGCCGGGGTTGTCGGTGGCGATCAGATTGTCCAGCACCTCGGCGCCTTTGTTCGGCGTCGCGCCCTTTTCCAGCGTGAGGTGACGGCGCATGTCGACGATGGCATCGACGTGCTCGATCATCATCGGGCATTCCTCGACGCAGGCGCGGCAGGTGGTGCACGACCACAGCGTCTCGGCATCGACCAGGCCGTTGACGATCGGCTGGTGCGGATGACCGCCGTGCTCACCCACCGGTTTACCCGGGTACGGGCTACCGGCAAAGGTCGCATCGGTGCCACCGGCCAGGCCGATGACCATGTCCTGGATGAGCTTTTTCGGGTTCAGCGGCTGGCCGGCGGCGAATGCCGGGCACATCGCCTCGCACTTGCCGCACTGCACGCAGGCGTCGAAGCCCAATAGCTGGTTCCAGGTGAAATCGACTGGTTTCTCCACACCCAACAGTGCGTTCGGGTCTTCCAGGTCGAGCGGCTTGAGACCAGTGGAGCGGCCGCCACCGAAACGCTCGGCACGGCGGTGCCAGGCCAGGTGCAGGGCACCGGCGAAGGCGTGCTTCATCGGCCCGCCCCAGGTCATGCCGAAGAACAGCTCCGACACACCCCACAGCACGCCAAGGCCGAGAATGCCGACCATCACCCAGCCGCCGGTATTGGCCGGCAGGATGCCCGCGACCGGCAAGGTGGCGATGAAAAAGCTCGCGGCGAACACCAGCAGGCTTTTCGGCAGGCGCATCCACGGGCCCTTGGACAGGCGCGCGGGCGGATTCAGACGACGCTTGAAGACGAAAATCGCGCCGCTGAACATGATCACCGTGGCCACCAGCAGTGCGTAGCCAAGGATCTTGCTCTGCAGGCCGAAGCCGTGCACCAGGATCGCCAGCAGCGCCGACAGCACGAAGCCGCCTGCGGTGGCGACGTGGGTCTTGGACATGTACTTGTCGCGCTCGACCACATGGTGCAGATCGACCAGGTAACGCCGCGGCATGGCCAGCAGGCCACCGAGCAGGTCGACCTTGCTTGGCCGCCCGCGTCGCCACATGCGCACGCGGCGCAGGGCGCCGAGCACCGCCAGGGCGAGCGCGGCGAACAGCAGGATGGGTAGAAGGGTGTTCAACATGGGAGGCTCCCACAACAGCGGTTGCAAGGGGTTCAGGCCCCTGGAATCCTGCACCGGCCCTGTAGGAGCGGGCTTGCCCGCGAATGCGCCAGGTCAGACAACCCTGTTGTTGGTGCTGACGCTTTCGCGGGCACGCCCGCTCCCACGGGGGCCGGTGTGTGCCGACAGATCGATCAGAAATCCTTGCACAGCCGCAAGGCGTCGTAGATCGCCGCATGCACGTTGCGCTGGGCCACGCAGTCGCCGATGCGGTACAGCAGGTAGCCCTCGCCCGGCTGGCTGAGGATCGGCTGCGGCTGGATCGCGAACAGGGCGTCGATGTCGATCTGGCCCTTGTTGCGCGAACCCTCCTTGAGCCCGTAGTACAGCTCCTCGTCCGGACGCACGCCGTTCTCGATCACCACCTGGTCGACCACACGCTCTTCCTTGGCCCCGGTGTATTCGTTCTCCAGCACCGCCACCAGCTTGTCGCCCTCGCGGTAGACCTTCTCCAGCATCATGTCCCCGGTCATGATCACTTCCTTGGGGTAGATGCTGCGGTAGTAGGTCGGGAAGGTCGTGCCACCCATGGCTACGCCCGGCTTGATGTCGTCGGTGACGATCTCGACCTGGCTGCCCTTGTCGGCGATGAAGTCGGCGGTGGACATGCCGGTGAATTCGCAGATGGTGTCGTACACCAGCACGTTCTTGCCCGGTGCGACCTTGCCGTCGAGCACGTCCCAGCTACTGACCACCAGCCCTTCGGCGGCGCCCCAGTGCTCGTTCTGCTCGATGAACGGATGACCGCCCACCGCCAGCACGATGATGTCCGGGCGCAGGTCCTGGATGGTCGCGATGTCTGCCGCAGTACCCAGGCGCAGGTCGACCTTCAGGCGCGCGAACTCCAGCTGGTACCAGCGGGTGATGCCGGCGATCTGGTCGCGCTGCGGTGCCTTGGCGGCGATGGTGATCTGCCCGCCGATCTGCTCCTTCTTCTCGAACACGGTGACGTCATGGCCACGCTCGGCGGCCACCCGTGCGGCCTCCATGCCGGCAGGGCCGGCGCCGACCACCACCACCTTGCGTTTCGGCCCGGTGGACTTCTCGATGATGTGCGGCACGCCCATGTATTCACGGGACGTCGCGGCGTTCTGGATGCACAACACGTCCAGGCCCTGGTACTGACGGTCGATGCAGTAGTTGGCACCGACGCACTGCTTGATCTGGTCGATCTGGCCCATCTTGATCTTGGCGATCAGGTGCGGGTCGGCCATGTGCGCACGGGTCATGCCGACCATGTCGACGTAGCCGCCTTCGAGAATGCGCGTGGCCTGGTTCGGGTCCTTGATGTTCTGCGCGTGCAGCACTGGGACCTTGACCACTTCCTTGATGCCGGCCGCCAGGTGCAGGAACGGCTCCGGCGGGTAGCTCATGTTGGGGATGACGTTGGCCAGGGTGTTGTGGGTGTCGCAACCCGAACCGACCACGCCGATGAAGTCGATCATGCCGGTAGCGTCGTAGTACGCGGCGATCTGCTTCATGTCCTCGTGGCTCAGGCCATCGGGGTGGAATTCGTCACCGCAGATACGCATGCCCACGCAGAAATCGTCACCGACCTCGGCGCGTACCGCCTTGAGCACTTCCAGGCCGAACTTCATGCGGCCTTCGAAGCTGCCGCCCCACTCGTCGGTACGCTTGTTGACCCGCGGGCTCCAGAACTGGTCGATCATGTGCTGGTGCACCGCCGACAGCTCCACGCCGTCCAGTCCGCCTTCCTTCGCCCGGCGCGCGGCCTGGGCGTAGTTGCCGATCACCCGCCAGATCTCTTCCACCTCGATGGTCTTGCAGGTGGCGCGGTGCACCGGCTCGCGGATGCCGGACGGCGACATCAGCGTGGGCCAGTGGAAACCGTCCCAGCGTGAGCGACGGCCCATGTGGGTAATCTGGATCATGATCTTGGCGCCATGCTTGTGCATGGCGTCGGCGAGGTTCTGGAAGTGCGGAATGATGCGGTCGGTGGACAGGTTCACCGAGGCCCACCATTGCTGCGGGCTGTCGATGGCCACCACCGACGAGCCGCCACAGATGGCCAGGCCGATACCGCCCTTGGCCTTCTCTTCGTAGTACTTCACGTAGCGCTCGGTGGTCATGCCGCCGTCGGTGGCGTAGACCTCGGCGTGCGCGGTGCTGAGCACCCGGTTGCGGATGGTCAGCTTGCCGATCTGGATCGGCTGGAACATTGCTTCGAATGCCATGACGCTCTCTCCGGCTTACAACGGCTTTGTAACGAACAGGCCATCTTCGTGACCTTCTTCAGAACCGCCATAGACCTGCTCCGCCACAGTGCGGATCGAGCTGCCACGGGCAGCGAGGATCTGGTCCATGGCACCGGCGAACCAGCCGGTGAACATGTAGTCGACCTTGCGGCCGCATTTGCCATACACGTAGACGAACGCCGAGTGCTTGAGCTTGACGCTGCACGTGCCTTTGTCGAGGTCGATGTCCTGGATCTCGAACAGGCCCCAGCCACGCTGGCTCAGGCGCTTCATGTAGTGCTCGAACACCGCCACGCCTTCCAGGCCATGGCACTCAGCCTCTTTTTCGCACCAATGCCAGGCGGATTTGTAGCCGGCCTTGTAGAGGATCTCGGCATAGGCGTCGGCGCCCAGCACCTCCTCGATGCCGATGTGGTTGTTGACGAAGAAATGCCGCGGTACATACAGCATCGGCAGGGCATCGGACGTCCAGACACCGGTCTCGCTGTCGACTTCGATTGGCAATTGCGGGGCGATCTTGGCCATGGAAACTCAACTCCATAAAATTTTTTGTTTGGATGCCCCGGCGTTGCTGGCAGGGGCTTTCAGGCTCGGAGTGCGGCTTTATTCGCCCCACACATCCTTGAGGACATTCACCCAGTTCTCGCCCATGATCTTGCGTACCACGCGCTCGGAATGGCCGCGCTTGAGCAGGGTTTCGGTGAGGTTGGGGAATTCGCCCACGGTGCGGATGCCCAGCGGATTGATGATCTTGCCGAAGTTGGTCAGGCGACGGGCGTAGCCCTTGTCGTGGGTCAGGTACTCGAAGAAGTCCTGGCCATGGCCCTGGGTGAAGTCGGTGCCGATACCGATGGCGTCTTCACCAACGATGTTCATGGTGTACTCGATGGCCTCGGCGTAGTCGTCGATGGTCGAGTCGATGCCCTTGGCCAGGAACGGCGCGAACATGGTCACGCCGACGAAGCCGCCATGGTCGGCGATGAACTTCAGCTCTTCATCGGACTTGTTGCGCGGGTGCTCTTTAAGGCCCGACGGCAGGCAGTGGGAGTAGCAGACCGGCTTTTTCGATTCGAGGATGACTTCCTCGGAAGTCTTGGAGCCCACATGCGAGAGGTCGCACATGATGCCGACACGGTTCATCTCGGCGACGATCTCGCGGCCGAAGCCCGACAGACCGCCATCACGCTCGTAGCAACCGGTGCCGACCAGGTTCTGGGTGTTGTAGCACATCTGCACGATGCCCACGCCCAGCTGCTTGAACACGTCGACGTAGGCAATCTGGTCTTCGAACGCATGGGCGTTCTGGAAGCCGAAGAGGATGCCGGTCTTGCCCAGCTCCTTGGCCTTGCGGATGTCGGCAGTGGTACGCACCGGCATCACCAGGTCGCTGTTCTCGCGGATCAGCTTCTGGCTGGCGGCGATCTGGTCGACCGTGGCTTTGAAACCTTCCCAGACCGACACGGTGCAGTTGGCTGCGGTCAGCCCGCCTTTACGCATGTCTTCGAACAGCTCGCGGTTCCACTTGGCGATGATCAGGCCATCGATGACGATGCTGTCGGCGTGTAATTCGGCTGGGCTCATCAGGCTGTCCCCTTTTGTCGAGTTGGGCGACGCCGAATCGTGTGCCGGCGCTTTGGGGCCAGCATATGCCTGCGGCCCTTGTCGCCCCGATGCAAAAACGACAGGGGGTTTGCCGAAAGCGTCAATGAGCGACATGGCATGCTCTGGCACGCCGCTTGGCAATGAGAGCAAGTCTCGACAAGAACCGTTCATGAACATTTTCCTTGCCCTCTACCACCCGGCTCTAGGCTGAGCGAGAATCTCGACGATTCGTCAGCCTGTTCAGGAGAAAACGGATGAAATCAAAGGCATGGCTGGTACTGCTGTTCGTGGCGCTGGGCGCCCAGGCCGCCGAAGAAGAAAGCACGCCCTGCGACAACGTCGAGACCGACCAGCAGACCTATGCGTGCGCGGCGTACAACAAGCAGACCGCCGAACGCGAACTGAAGGCCGCCTACGACGACCTGATCCAGCGCATCCGTGACCAGTACGCGGATGAAAATGACAAGGCCGTTGCGCTCAGCGGACGGATGGAGGCGGCCGAGAAGCTCTGGACCCAGTTGCGCGATGCCGACTGCAAGGTCGAGACCTATGCCGAGAAACCTGGCAGCAAAGCCTTTGAAGCGGCGTGGAATACCTGCGTGGCGCAGCGTAGCGACGAGCGCTCGGAGTATCTGCAGTCGGTGGGGCAGCAGTGATTCTCTAGTGGAATCTTCACAGGCTTGCCGCGGCCGCGAACTGGTACACCCTAGGTACTACGCACCGCTCAGGGGCAGGGGCGTCCTAGGGTCTGTCTGAAATGTGTCTGCGCGAAGGTCAGGCAAGGCGAAAACAGCCGAGGAACGGTCGGAGTCCCGCTCGACTTTACGTGTTGTAAATGAGCATTCCGACCGGGCTGGCGCACCAGGCTGTTTTCAACGCAGTATCACCAAGTATCAAGGCTTTTCGTACAGAACCCATGGGGCCAGCGACCCTATCGTCAGTTGTATAAACAGAAAAACTCCACTCCATCTTATTGTACGTTCATATTGTCGGTCTTCCGAACTGGATCATCGAGCCTTGAAAGAAATCACAGTGAAAAAACAGGCCGCCGGGAAAAAATGCACCGTTCTTGATCGTTAGTAAAAAACTGAAGCTTCATGACTCCGCAGCTTGTTGCTGCTTAGGGCCTGGAGCATCACATGCAAGGCGTGGTTATTTTACCCAACCAACATGTCTACCCCACGATTACAATCCCCGTAGTACTTCCCTCACTTTATCCATTCGGACTACCGCACTGGCCATATCCCTCTGGCGGACCGCACGGCCCCGGTATGTTTCCTGTAATAACTCTACCTCCAACACCCCCACCTCCGCCCCCACTACCGACGCCCTCTCAGTTGCTGGAGGCCATCAAGAAAGAAAGCGCTGGAAAGTTTCAATTAAACAGTATCGTCCCGACGACGACTGACGAAATCGCAACACTGGTAGCCAACAGGTATGCAGGGGACGACAACGCCCAAATATACGCAATGGAAGACTTGGTAATACAAAAAATCGACGCACTACCCGCTCTAGACGCTCAGGTCCAGCAGCTACTCGGGTTTACTCCATCCTGGAGATCTACTGAAGCTGTTATGTCGAGCTATGAGCAAAGATATGGGAGCGTCGGAGACAACCCTGATCTTTTCGTTCAACGACTAACCCAGAGTTACGCCTATTCCAGGGCCCGGGACTTTTCCGCCCTGCAGATTTATTACCTCTCGGAACAATTGAAGGGATCTACTACCGAGCAGGTGCGGGCTCGCGTTCAAGCACGAGAATCCAAACGGCACGCGGCCGTATTAGCCGCGAAGGCCGAAGCCGAACGCATCGCCGCCGAAGCTGTTGCGAAGGCCGAAGCCGAACGTACTGCCGCCGAAGCTGCTGCAAAGGCCGAAGCCGAACGTACTGCCGCCGAAGCTGCTGCAAAGGCCGAAGCCGAACGTACTGCCGCCGAAGCTGCTGCACTACTCGCCAACACCTATTCTACCTCTGGCGCCACGGCTCCCATTCAAGCTGTGGTGCTGACAGCCACAGGTGCTGTAGCAAGCAACACTGCAACATTTGCTTTGCGCTCTGTCATCAGCACAGCAATCGGTGCACTGGGAGGTTACGCAGCCACGGTGGCATCAGGTTTTACCGTCGGTGTTTCGGCCCTGCTTTATTCTCCCAAACTGGGCAATGGCGAATTGCCAGAACGCTATAGCTTGCAGACTCCATTATCAGATCTCATCCCACAGGCAAATACGTCGCTGCCGACCCTTGACGCCACGACCAGCGAGGCTGAAATACCCTACCGTTTCAGCTCGCGCACCGGTGCTGAAGGTTACTCAGAGATATTTGCCGTAAAAACAGACAGCAACGCCATCCCATCAAAAGTACGCGTGCTTTCTGCGTCATATGATGCCCAGCGAAATATTTACATCGCGGTCACAACAGACTCGCCACCGCGCACCATGACATGGACACCCATCGTCAATCCTGGTGACCCCTCAACCAGTCTGCCCAATGATCTCTCTCCACCGACGGTCTATACCGGCGCTGAACTGATGCCCATCGAGATCAGGATCGACAGCTATCCGGGAGTCGCTGACGCAAGCCTTGATGACTACATCATTGTTTTTCCTGCAGACTCAGGCTTGCCACCGATCTATACGATGTTCAGGGATCGGCGGGAAGACCCCGGTGTGGCGAGCGGACAGGGCCCTCAGGTTGACGAAAACTGGTCCAAAGGCGCATCTATAGGTGAAGGTGCACCGATCCCCATGCAAATAGCCGACTCACTGCGAGACAGGCATTTCGCAAACTGGAGAGCCATGAGGGAAGCCCTATGGAAGGCCGTGGGTAGTGACGAAATGCTTTCAAAACAATTCAGTACCGTAAACGTTTCCAGGATGAGACAAGGGCTGGCCCCTTTTGTACCTAAAAGAGACCGAGTGGGAGGACGCGGTGTAATTGAACTGCATCATAAAATCTTGATTTCAAGAGGTGGAGAGATTTACAACGTTGAGAATATTTTCCTAACGACCCCCAGCCGCCATATAGAAATCCATAAAGGGGAATAAATATGAACAAACTCATTAGCGAAATAACAGAAAAACACTTTTTGGAATTTGTAAGAAAAATATACGCCGTTGACTATCCGTCCGACGAACAGCATCGCAGCGCTGTGTACGAGTTCGAACGGCTTTCAGAACATCCTGCTGGATCAGATTTACTATTTTATCCTGAAGATGGCAAAGATAGCCCGGAGCACATTGTGGCCGAAGTTAAGGCCTGGCGGGCTGCAAATGGCAAGCCAGGGTTTGCTCAGGATTAATGTATAAAACACCCTAATCGATTTACCGTTGCTCAGAGGAAAATTGATCAGGGGTTTCGTAAAAAGGCGGAAGACTGATGCTTCAATATCACTGATGGCATCAGTCACACCGCCCTGGCCAACCTGTCCTCCCGCGGGCAGCGCTCGAACCGCGCCCGATAACAGCGGGTGAAATACGACGCCGACTCGAACCCGCACGCTACCCCCACTTCAAGCACGCTCATATCGGTCTGGCGCAGCAGTTGCCGAGCCTTGTCCAGCCTCAGTCGCAGGTAGAAACCACTGGGCGTGTCGTCCAGGTGCAGGCGAAACAGGCGCTCCAACTGACGACGGGTCACCTGCACGGCATCGGCCAGTACCTGGGTGTTGAGCGGCTGCTCGGTGTTGCGCTCCATTTCGCCGATCACCTTCACCAGCTTCTTGTTGCGAATGCCGTAGCGGGTGGCGATCTCCATGCGCTGGTGATCCTGGCGCGGCCGGATGCGGCTGACCACGAACTGCTCCGACACCTGAATCGCCAGTTCGCTGCCGTGGGCCTGGGCGATCAGGTCGAGCATCAGGTCGATGGAGGCGGTCCCCCCGGCGCAGGTGATCCGTCGACGGTCGATCTCGAACAGCTCCTGGGTCGCCTGCAGGCGCGGATAACGCTCCTTGAACGCCTCCAGCGCCTCCCAGTGCAAGGTCGCGCGATAGCCGTCGAGCAAGCCCGCCTCGGCCAGCACCAGCGCACCGGTATCGATACCGCCGAGCGTGCCGCCGTCATGCTCTACGCGCCGCAGCGCCTGTTGCAGCACCGGGCCGTAGCAGGCCAGCGGCTCGAAGCCGGCGACAACCAGCAGCATCCCTCCCCGCTCTCTGTCAGACAGCGCCTGGTCGGCATTGACCGACATGCCGTTGCTGGCCTGCACCGGGCCGCCGTCCAGGCTCAGCACCTGCCAGCGATACAGCGCTCCCCGAAACCGATTGGCCACCCGCAAGGGCTCCACCGCACTGATGAAGCCCAACGCAGAAAACCCCGGCAAGAGAAGAAACTGGATCGTTTCCGGCATCGCTTACTCCTGGGAAGTGGGTGGTCGCTGCAGTGCAACTCTTGGTCGCCAGCGTGCGATTGCCCACTGTGCCATGGGCGTAACTTTTTTCCCACGGCCCGCAGAGGCCGGATCCCATAACAATACGCACTGCCGATGGAGAGCCACCATGCATCGCTTTATCCGCCGCAGCCTGTTGTCCCTCGCTCTCAGCACCACCGTGGTCACCCCGCTGTTCGCCGCCGAGCCCGCCGCCTGCAAGAACGTGCGCCTCGGTGTGGTCAACTGGACCGACG
>NZ_JAYFUI010000047.1:0-6249 GCF_034961125.1 Pseudomonas machongensis
GGCCGAGCATCCACTGCTGGTGCAACTGACCGAGCAAGGCTATTTCGCCTTCGCCGAGCAAGCCCTGAGCGAGCGGCGCGCCGCCGGCCTGCCGCCCTTCTCGCACCTGGCCCTGCTGCGCGCCGAAGCGCACAAGCCAGGGCAGGCGGAAGCCTTTCTCGACGAGGCCTGCGCCGCCGCCGAGGGTGTGCTGGCAGAGCAGGGCTTGAGCGGCATCGAGCTGCTCGGCCCGGTACCTGCCCCCATGGAGCGCCGTGCCGGCCGCTTCCGCGCGCAGCTGTTGATCCAGGCCAATGCCCGGGCGCCGCTGCATCGACTGATCAGTAGCTGGTTGCTAGTGTTGGAACAGATGCCGTCGGGACGGCAGGTGCGCTGGTCGCTGGATGTGGACCCGGTCGATCTCTACTGAATCCATGAAAGCCAGCGCTATCCTGAGCGAGCCGTAAAGGTTGGCAATCAAGCCCCGGCCACGGATAATGTTCCGTTTTTCCACCTGCGCATCGAAGCGCTGCACCGCGCTTGCGGTCGAAAAGAGAACCCGATGAAAGACACCATTCGCCAGCTGATCCAGCAAGCCCTCACCCAACTCGTCAACGAAGGTGTGTTGCCTGAAGGCCTGACGCCGGCGATCCAGGTGGAAAACGCCCGCGACAAGACCCACGGCGACTTCGCCAGCAACATCGCCATGATGCTGGCCAAGCCGGCAGGCATGAAGCCGCGCGACCTGGCCGACAAGCTGATCGCCGCCCTGCCTGCCAGCGCCGACATCAGCAAGGTCGAGATCGCCGGCCCCGGCTTCCTCAACTTCTTCCAGAACACCGACGCCCTGGCCAACCGCCTGGAGGCGGCACTTGCAGATGCCCACCTGGGCGTGCGCAAGGCCGGCGCAGCGGAAAAAGTGGTCATCGACATGTCGGCGCCAAACCTGGCCAAGGAGATGCACGTCGGCCACCTGCGCTCGACCATCATCGGCGACAGCGTCGCGCGCGTGCTGGAATTCCTCGGCGACGAGGTGATCCGCCAGAACCATGTGGGCGACTGGGGCACCCAGTTCGGCATGCTGCTGGCCTACCTGGAAGAAAACCCCATCACCAGCGACGAGCTGTCGGACCTGGAAAACTTCTACCGCGCGGCGAAGAAGCGCTTCGACGAATCGGAAGACTTCGCCAACCGCGCCCGTGGCCTGGTGGTCAAGCTGCAAGCCGGCGACCCCGAGTGCATGGCGCTGTGGACGCGCTTCAAGGATATCTCGCTGTCGCACTGCCAGAAGACCTACGAACTGCTCAACGTCAAGCTGACCATGGCCGACGTGATGGGCGAAAGTGCATACAACGCCGACCTCGCCAACGTGGTCGCCGACCTCAAGGCCAAGGGTCTGCTGGTCGAAAGCCAGGGCGCGCAGTGCGTGTTCCTGGAAGAGTTCAAGAACACCGAAGGCGAGCCGCTGCCGGTGATCGTGCAAAAGGCCGACGGCGGCTACCTGTACGCCACCACCGACCTGGCTGCGGTGCGCTACCGCAGCAATGTGCTCAAGGCCGATCGCGCCCTGTACTTCGTCGACCAACGCCAGGCGCTGCACTTCAACCAGGTGTTCGAAGTGGCTCGCCGCGCCGGCTTCGTCGGGCACCCGATGAAAATGGAGCACATGGGCTTCGGCACCATGAACGGCGCCGATGGCCGTCCGTTCAAGACCCGCGACGGCGGCACCGTGAAGCTGATCGACCTGCTGAGCGAAGCCAAGGAGCGCGCCTACGCGCTGGTCAAGGAAAAGAACCCGAGCCTGGCCGAGGACGAACTGCGCCACATCGGTGAAGTGGTCGGGATCGGCGCGGTGAAGTACGCCGACCTGTCCAAGCACCGTACCAGCGACTACAGCTTCAACTTCGAACTGATGCTCAACTTCGAAGGCAACACCGCGCCCTACCTGCTTTACGCCTATACCCGCGTGGCCGGTGTGTTCCGCAAGCTGGGCAAGGGCTTCGACGAAGTCGAGGGCGACATCGTGCTGCAGGCTGCCCACGAGCAGGACCTGGCGGCTCGCCTGGCACAGTTCGGCGAAACGCTGAACAACGTCGCCGAAAAAGGCACCCCACACGTGCTGTGCAGCTACCTCTACGACCTGGCCGGCCTGTTCTCCAGCTTCTACGAGAACTGCCCGATCCTCACCGCCGAAACCGTCGAACAGCAGCAGAGCCGCCTGCGTCTCGCCGCGCTGACCGGCCGTACTCTCAAGCAGGGCCTGGAGCTGCTCGGCCTGGAAACCCTGGAGCGCATGTAAGTTGGCTGCCAAGAAAAAACCCGCGCCCAAGCGCGGCGCCAGCCGTCACCAGCCACCCGCCAAACAGCCGATCCCGGGTTGGGTTTGGCTGGCGGTCGGCCTGACCGTAGGCGCATTCATCGTTTTCCTGATGAAGCTCGAGCCCGGCGGCGATGACATCAAGCGTGCCAAGCCTGAACAGCAGAAGCCCGCCAAGGTCGCCGAGGCGGCCAAAGGCAGCACGCCGACCACGCCGCAGCCGATCAAGCCCAAGTACGACTTCTACACCCTGCTGCCAGAGTCGGAAGTGATCGTGCCGCCTGAAGCGGTGCCGGAGAAGACGCCGCCCGTGCCGGCTCAGCCGGTCACGCCGGTCACTCCTGCCGAAGCCGCGAAGATCGACACTGCCCGCGCCCAGGCTGCGCTGTCGGGGCAGACGCCGCCACCGGCTCCACCAGTGATCAAGCCTGCAGCGACCACGCAGTTCTTCCTCCAGGCCGGTTCGTTCCGCAAGGAAGCCGATGCCGACAAGGTGCGCGCGCAGATCATCCTGCTCGGCCAGGTGGTCAAGGTGGAGTCGGGGACGGTGAAGGAAGAAACCTGGTACCGCGTACTGGTCGGTCCGTTCAGCAACCGTGAACAACTGACGGTGGCACAGAAACAGCTGGCCGGGGCAGGTTTCAGCAACCTGCTGCTGCAACAGCGACAGACCCGCCAGTAACGAAAAAGGCCTTGCCGCACCGCGACAAGGCCTTTTTTTCTGACGGAGTCAGCGCTGCTTGCCATTGACCTCGGACACCTGGGTGTTGAGGGTCCAGAAGTCATACAGCACGCCAATCAGGAACAGGCCGCCGGTAAACAGGTAGATCAGTGCGCTGATCCACTTGCCCTGGTAAAGCCTGTGAATGCCGAAAATACCCAGGAACGTCAACAGCACCCACGCCACGCTGTAGTTCACCGGCCCTGGCTGGAACCGCAGGTCAGCCTCGCGGTCCATGGACGGGATCAGGAACAGGTCGATCAGCCAGCCGATACCCAGCAAGCCCAGCGTGAAGAACCAGATCGTCCCGGTGATCGGCTTGCCGTAGTAGAAACGGTGGGAGCCGGTGAAGCCGAAGATCCACAGCAGGTACCCGATGACCTTGCTGTGCGTGTCATGAAGCGGCGCACCCTGTTGATACGTATTCATTCAAAACCCTCGTGGGATAGCCGAAAATTTTCTAACGAAAAATGTGACTTTTTCGTTTTGCCCCGACGTATGGTACCCAGCCACACGACCAACGGATCAGATTTTGATCAAAAAGCTGTTATAAAGTTGCGCGCCAACATCTATAAACATCCATAAAGAGCTTCAACTATGCCGCCTTTCTTCAAGACATGGCTGACCCTCTGCCTATTGTTACCCCTGGCCGCCCACGCCACCAACCGTGAGCAACGACTCCCAAACGGATTCACTGGCTACACCTCCAACGCTGATGTTTCCGTGAAACGCACCCCCGCCAAGCAGGTCAGCCTGCGTGCGCGTCCGGCCAATGCCGCGAAGAACCACGCGCTGAAAGTGGCGGCGATGTCGCCCAAGCAGAGCAGCGAAGTACTCAGCCGCGCCGTCAACGTGCTCGGCACCCCCTACCGCTGGGGCGGTAGCACGCCTGGCAAGGGCTTCGACTGCAGCGGCCTGGTCAAGTACGCCTTCAACGATGTCGCCGACGTCGATCTGCCACGCACCTCGAACGCCATGGCCCAAGGGCATGGCGTGAAAGTGGCGCGGGATGACCTCAAGCCCGGCGACCTGATCTTCTTCAACATCAAGAGCCGTCGGGTCAATCACGTTGCCATCTACCTGGGCAACGACCGCTTCATCCACGCGCCGCGCACCGGCAAGCGGGTGAGCATCGACAGCCTCGAAAAGCCGTACTGGCAGAAGCATTATGTGGTTGCCAAGCGCGTGCTGCCCAAGGAGCAGGAGGCGCTGCGGCTGGCCAAGCGTTGATGTAGTTTCTTTCTCTGGCCTCTTCGCGGGCAAACCCACGAAGAGGCCAGCAGTTTCACCCTGCCCCGTCGATCACTCCCCGCTTCATCAACGCCTGCATCGCCCCTTCCATCGTCACCATCCCCTGCGCCGTGCCGGTCTGCATCACCGACTGCAACTGCGCCATCCGCCCTTCGCGAATCAGGTTGCGCACCGCTGGCGTCGCCACCAATACCTCCCGCGCCGCCACACGACCGCCGCCTACTCGACGCATCAGCACCTGCGCCACCACCAGACGCAACGACTCGGCCAACATGGCGCGCACCAGCGGCTTCTCTTCGGCGGCGAACACGTCCACCAGGCGATCGATGCTGCTCGCCGCTGTTCGCGTATGCACCGTGGCCAGCACCAGATGCCCGGTCTGCGCCGCTCGCAGCGCCAGACGAATGGTATCCAGGTCACGCAATTCCCCGATCATGATCACATCCGGATCCTGGCGCAGGGCACTGCGCAACCCCTGGGCAAAATCGCGACTGTGGCGGCCGATCTCGCGCTGAGTGATCAGGCAGCGCTCGGCGCGGTGCACGAATTCGACCGGATCTTCCAATGTGAGGATGTGGTTTGAGCGCTCACGATCAAGCTGCGCGATCAACGCAGCCAGTGTGCTGGACTTGCCACTGCCGGTCGGACCACCTACCAGCACCAGGCCATCACGGCACTGGGCAATGACTCGATACACTTCCATGAGGTCGAGTTCTTCGACCGTTGGCATCTGTGCAGGTATCAGCCGCAGGCTTGCGGCCAACCCCCGATACTGCCGGTACAGGTTCAGACGAAAACGGCCAAGCCCAGGCAGATCAAGGGCCAGATCGATTTCCTCAGTCGCCAGCCACAGGCGCCGCTGATCAGCATCGAGCCAGGCCGCCAAGCCTTTCTCGATCATTTCGCTTTGCAAGGCAGGCAACGCCAGGCGCTGCAATTCGCCATCCAGGCGCCACAGCGGCGCCTCGCCCGCAGCCAGGTGCAGGTCCGAAGCCCCCGCTGCCACGGCCCGGGCCAACAGGTCGGTCACATCCATGAGACTCCCCAAAGGCCATCAAGCAGGTAGAATGCCGCACACCACTGAGCTGCCGGCATCGATCCATGTCCACCCTAGCAGACAACCTTCGCGCTATCAGCGAACGCATCGACAACGCGGCCCGAGCCGCTGGACGCGACACCGCCAGCGTACACCTGCTGGCCGTGAGCAAGACCAAGCCCGCCAGCGCCATTCGCGAAATCCACGCCGCTGGCGTACGCGACGTCGGCGAGAACTACCTGCAGGAAGCCCTGGCCAAGCAAGATGAATTGCGCGACCTGCCCTTGATCTGGCACTTCATCGGCCCCATCCAGTCGAACAAGACCAAGGCCATTGCCGAACACTTCGACTGGGTACACAGCGTGGATCGCCTGAAAATCGCCCAACGCCTGAGCGAGCAGCGCCCCATCGGCCTGCCAGCGCTGAACGTCTGCCTGCAGGTGAACGTCAGCGGCGAAGACAGCAAATCGGGCTGCACCCCGGCCGATCTGCCGGCACTGGCCCAGGCCGTGGCCGAACTGCCCAACCTGCGTCTGCGCGGGCTCATGGCGATTCCCGAGCCCAGCGACGACCGCGCTACCCAGGAGGCCGCCTTCGCCCGCCTGCGCCAGTTACAGGAAAACCTGGGCCTTGGCCTGGACACGCTGTCCATGGGCATGAGCCACGACCTGGAAGCGGCCATCGCCCAGGGTGCGACCTGGGTCCGTATCGGCACCGCCCTGTTCGGCGCCCGCGACTACGGTCAGCCCTGATTCCATGCTTTACTCACTCTCTCCTTCAAGGACCTGACATGAGCAAGACTCGTATTGCCTTCATCGGCGCCGGCAACATGGCCGCCAGCCTGATCGGCGGCCTGCGCGCCCAGGGCCTGGACGCCGCGCAGATCCGCGCCAGCGACCCGGGTGCCGAGACCCGCGCCCGGATCAAGGCCGAGCACGGCATCGA
>NZ_JAYFUI010000047.1:6269-19727 GCF_034961125.1 Pseudomonas machongensis
GGCCTGGACACGCTGTCCATGGGCATGAGCCACGACCTGGAAGCGGCCATCGCCCAGGGTGCGACCTGGGTCCGTATCGGCACCGCCCTGTTCGGCGCCCGCGACTACGGTCAGCCCTGATTCCATGCTTTACTCACTCTCTCCTTCAAGGACCTGACATGAGCAAGACTCGTATTGCCTTCATCGGCGCCGGCAACATGGCCGCCAGCCTGATCGGCGGCCTGCGCGCCCAGGGCCTGGACGCCGCGCAGATCCGCGCCAGCGACCCGGGTGCCGAGACCCGCGCCCGGATCAAGGCCGAGCACGGCATCGAAACCTTCGAAAGCAACGCCCAGGCCATCGATGGCGTGGACGTGATCGTGCTGGCGGTCAAGCCACAGGTCATGAAAGCCGTGTGCGAGACCCTGAAACCAACCCTGGCGCCGGGCCAACTGGTGGTCTCCATCGCTGCCGGCATCACCTGCCAGAGCCTGCAGAGCTGGCTGGGCGAAATCCCGGTGGTGCGCTGCATGCCCAACACGCCATCGCTGCTGCGCCAAGGTGCCAGCGGCTTGTACGCCACCGCTCAGGTCTGCGGCGAACAACGCCAGCAGGCAGAGCAACTGCTGACTGCGGTCGGCACCGCCCTGTGGCTGGAACAGGAGCAGCAGCTGGACGCCGTGACCGCGGTCTCCGGCAGCGGCCCGGCGTATTTCTTCCTGCTGATCGAGGCCATGACCGCTGCTGGCGAGAAGCTCGGCCTGCCGCGTGAAACCGCCTCGCAACTGACCCTGCAGACTGCCCTGGGCGCCGCGCACATGGCGGTTGCCAGCGATGTCGATGCCGCCGAACTGCGCCGCCGCGTCACCTCGCCGGCCGGCACGACCGAAGCGGCGATCAAGTCGTTCCAGGCCAACGGTTTCGAGGCCATCGTCGAGCAGGCGCTGCAGGCTGCGGCCACGCGCTCCGCCGAGCTGGCCGAACAATTGGGCAAATAAGGAGCTGTCGATGAATGCACTGTCCGACGCCGCGATCTTCGTGGTGCAAACCCTGGTCAGCCTGTACCTGGTGATCGTCCTGCTGCGCTTCGTGCTGCAACTGGTCAAGGCCGACTTCTACAACCCGCTGAGCCAGTTCGCCGTGCGCGCCACCCAACCGCTGCTCAAGCCAATCCGCCGGGTCATTCCCAGCATCGCTGGCCTGGACACCTCTTCGCTGCTGCTGGCGATCGTGATCCAGGCGCTGCTGATGGCCTTCGTGCTGATGGTCACCTACGGCACCTTCGGCGACATCCTGCACCTGCTGATGTGGGCGATTCTCGGCATCACCTCGCTGTTCCTGAAGATTTTCTGGGTCGCAATGATCGTCATGGTGATCGTCTCGTGGGTCGCGCCGAACAGCCACAACCCCGCCGCCGAACTGGCCTACCAGATCAGCGAGCCAGTGCTGGCGCCGTTCCGCCGCCTGGTGCCCAACCTCGGCGGCATGGACATTTCGCCGATCTTCGCCTTCATCGCCATCCAGGTGATCCAGTCGTTCCTGATGCCACAACTGGCTGCCTATGCCGGCATGCCGGAACAGCTGTGGCGGATGATCTGAACCACCGCGTCATCCAGCGGCAGCCTTTGCTTGCCGCTGGGGGTAGCGCTCTTTAGACTTACGCTTCCGTCAAGCGTGAGCAGGGTCGATGTCCACTGTCTTTCCCGAAGATTCCGTCGGTCTGGTAACCCCCCAGATCGCCCGGTTCGATGAACCGCTGGCCCTGGCCTGTGGCCGCGCGCTGGCCTCGTACGAACTCATCTACGAAACCTATGGCCAGCTCAACGCCAGCGCCAGCAATGCCGTGCTGATCTGCCACGCACTGTCCGGTCACCACCACGCCGCCGGCTACCACGCTGCCACCGACCGCAAGCCGGGCTGGTGGGACAGCTGCATCGGCCCGGGCAAGCCGATCGACACCAACCGCTTCTTCGTGGTCAGCCTGAACAACCTCGGCGGCTGCAATGGCAGCACCGGCCCGAGCAGCCTCAACCCGGCTACCGGCAAGCCCTATGGCGCGGACTTCCCGGTCCTGACCGTGGAAGACTGGGTACACAGCCAGGCCCGCCTGGCCGATCGCCTCGGCATCCAGACCTGGGCCGCCATCGTCGGCGGTAGCCTGGGCGGCATGCAGGCGCTGCAGTGGACCATCACCTACCCCGATCGCGTGCGCCACTGCGTGGACATCGCCTCGGCGCCCAAGCTGTCGGCACAGAACATCGCCTTCAACGAAGTGGCACGCCAGGCCATCCTCACAGACCCCGAGTTCCACGGCGGTTCGTTCCAGGACCAGGGCGTGATCCCCAAGCGCGGGCTGATGCTGGCGCGCATGGTCGGGCACATCACCTACCTGTCCGACGACTCGATGGGCGAGAAATTCGGCCGTGAGCTCAAGAGCGACAAGCTCAACTACGACTTCCACAGCGTCGAGTTCCAGGTCGAGAGCTACCTGCGCTATCAGGGCGAGGAGTTCTCGGGCCGCTTCGATGCCAACACCTACCTGCTGATGACCAAGGCGCTGGACTACTTCGACCCGGCCGCCGCCCACGGTGGCGACCTGGCCGCCACGCTGGCGCATGTCACCGCGCACTACTGCATCATGTCGTTCACCACCGACTGGCGCTTCTCGCCAGCACGCTCGCGAGAGATCGTCGATGCCCTGATGGCTGCGCGCAAGAACGTCTGCTACCTGGACATCGACTCGCCCTACGGCCACGACGCCTTCCTCATCCCGACCCCGCGCTACATGCAGGGTTTCGCGAACTACATGAACCGCATCACCCTCTGAGGACCGCATGAGAGCCGACCTGGAAATCATCCACGACTGGATCCCCGCCGGCAGCCGGGTACTCGACCTGGGCTGCGGCAATGGCGAACTGCTGGCCTCGCTGCGTGATCGCAAGAACGTCACCGGCTATGGCCTGGAGATCGACGCCGACAACATCGCCGAGTGCGTAAACAAGGGCGTCAACGTCATCGAGCAAGACCTGGACAAGGGCCTGGGCAACTTTGCCAGCAACAGCTTCGACGTGGTGGTCATGACCCAGGCCCTGCAAGCCGTGGAGTACCCCGACCGCATTCTCGACGAGATGCTGCGGGTAGGCCGCCAGTGCATCATCACCTTCCCCAATTTCGGCCACTGGCGCTGCCGTTGGTACCTGGCCACCAAAGGACGCATGCCGGTGTCGGACTTCATGCCCTACACCTGGTACAACACCCCGAACATCCACTTCTGCACCTTCGAAGACTTCGAGAACCTGTGCCACGAGCGCAATGCCAAGGTGCTCGATCGCCTTGCCGTCGACAACCGTCACCGCAACGGGTGGGGCGGACGGCTTTGGCCTAATCTTCTCGGAGAGATCGGCATCTATCGGGTCAGTAGTCCTGGGCTGCAGGAGCACCAGGTCGCGGTCTGATCCACCTATCGGAGGAATGGCACCATGCGTCGTCTCGCTCTCTTGCTGATCAGCCTGTGCCTGGCCTGGCCAGTGCTGGCTGCCGACGCCGCCCGTCCCGAGCGCAAGCAGGACTTCGGCGACGTCACGGTGCACTACAGCGCCTTCACCTCGAGCATGCTGCAGCCGAACATCGCCGCAGCCACCGGCCTTGTCCGCAGCAAGAACCAGGGCGTGCTCAACATCGCCGTGCTCAAGGCCGGCAAGCCTGCCACGGCGGTGGTCAGCGGCACGGTCAAGGACCTCACCGGCCGCAGCAGCCCGCTGTCGTTCAGGCAGATCACCGACCAAGGTGCGGTGTACTACATCGCCCAGTTCAAGATCGCACAGGCTGAAACCCTGACCTTCGACCTCAACATCGAAACCGGCGGCCTCAGCCACACACTCAGCTTCAACCAGGAAGTGTTCCCAGGCGAATGATGAATTTCCAGCAACTCGTATTGGCCAGCCACAATGCCGGCAAACTGAAAGAGCTCCAGGCCATGCTTGGCGGCTCCGTGCAACTGCGCTCGATCGGCGAATTCAGCCAGGTCGAGCCGGAGGAGACCGGCCTGTCGTTCGTCGAGAACGCCATTCTCAAGGCCCGCAACGCCGCGCGCCTTTCCGGTTTGCCGGCATTGGCCGACGACTCGGGCCTGGCGGTGGACTTCCTGGGCGGCGCACCGGGCATCTACTCGGCTCGCTACGCCGACGGCAAGGGTGATGCGGCGAACAACGCCAAGCTGCTCGATGCCCTGAAGGACGTGCCCGAGGAGCAGCGCGGCGCGCAGTTCGTCTGCGTCCTGGCCCTGGTGCGCCATGCCGACGATCCTCTGCCGATCCTCTGCGAAGGCCTGTGGCACGGTCGCATCCTGTTCGAGGCCAGCGGCGACCATGGCTTCGGCTACGACCCACTGTTCTGGGTACCGGAGCGCAACTGCTCCAGCGCCGACCTCGCACCGCTCGAGAAGAACCAGCTCAGCCATCGCGCCCGCGCCATGGCCCTGCTGCGTCAGCGTCTGGGCCTGGCATGACCGAACAGCCGTCCCTGCAGCCGGCGGGCCTGATCCTTCCAGAGCGCCCGCCGCTGTCGCTGTACATCCACATCCCCTGGTGCGTGCGCAAGTGCCCCTATTGCGACTTCAACTCGCACCAGGCCGGCCCGACGCTGCCCGAAGACGACTACATCGACGCCCTGCTCGCCGACCTGGACCAGGAACTGCCTGCGGTGCAGGGCCGCGCGATCAGCACGATCTTCTTCGGCGGCGGCACGCCAAGCCTGTTCAGTGCCGCCTCGCTGGGGCGCCTGCTGCAAGGCATCGAGCAACGGATCCCGTTCGCCCCGGACATCGAGATCACCCTCGAAGCCAACCCCGGCACCTTCGAGCAGGACAAGTTCAAGGCCTACCGCCAGACCGGCATCAACCGTCTATCCATCGGTGTGCAAAGCTTCCAGCCGAGCAAGCTCGAAAAGCTCGGGCGCATCCACAACGGCGACGAGGCCGTGCGCGCTGCAGACATGGCCCGCGCAGCAGGTTTCGACAACTTCAACCTGGACCTGATGCACGGCCTGCCGGACCAGTCGCTGGACGAGGCGCTGGGTGACCTGCGACAGGCCATCGCACTCGCGCCTACGCACTTGTCGTGGTACCAGCTCACCCTGGAACCGAACACCGTATTCTGGAACCAGCCGCCCGAGCTGCCCGAGGACGACATCCTCTGGGACATCCAGGAGGCCGGCCAAGCGTTGATGGCCGAACATGGCTACCACCAGTACGAAGTTTCGGCCTACGCCCAGCCAGGACGCGCAGCACGGCATAATCTCAACTACTGGCGCTTTGGCGACTTCATCGGCATCGGCGCGGGGGCGCATGGCAAGCTGTCGTTCCCGGACGGGCGTATCCTGCGCACCTGGAAGACCCGCCTGCCCAAGGACTACCTCAACCCGGCGAAGCCCTTCAAAGCCGGCGAGAAGCTGTTGCCGGCCGATGAGCTGCCGTTCGAATTCCTGATGAATGCCCTGCGCCTGACCGATGGCGTGGAGGCCGAACTCTTCACCCGACGCACCGGCCTGCCGCTGGCACAGTTGGCAGAAGCACGCCGTGCTGCCGAACAAAAGGGCCTACTGCAGGTCGAACCCGATCGACTGGCGGCGACACCGCGGGGCCAGTTGTTCCTCAACGACCTGCTGCAGTACTTCTTGAATTAAGGATGACCCATGGACCTGGTACTTGACCTGCTCTCGACCGTTTCCCGCTGGAGCCGCAGCAACCTGTCAGAAATTTCGCTGGCGCTCGTGGGGTGTTTGCTGGTGTTGTTCGGCACCGACCTCAAAGGCTGGGTCGATCAGCGCCTGGGAGGCCTCGCTGGCGCCCTGCGCGTGCCTTTCATGGCGCTGCTGGTGATGATCGGCAGCGGCGCGGCGCTGATCTATGCCACGCCCTGGGTGGTGAAGGCGCTGGCGCAATTCAACAACTATGCGCTGGCGCCGGTGCTGCTGGTGGTGCTGGTGCTCATCGGCGTGGTGGCGGATCGTCGCGGTTAACCCACGCGTACAGGCCAGCCAAATGAAAAACGCCCTTCTCAGGGCGTTTTTTCGATCAGTCCAGCTTCTCGAACTTCAAGTCCCAGACGCCATGCCCGAGCCGCTCGCCGCGACGCTCGAACTTGGTGATCGGCCGCTCTTCAGGCCGCGGCACATAAGCGCCGTCAGCCGCCTGGTTGCGGTAGCCCGGCGCGACCTTCATCACGTCCAGCATGTGCTCGGCATAGGGCTCCCAGTCGGTGGCCATGTGGAACACACCGCCGACCTTGAGTTTGCGCCGTACCAACTCGGCGAACTCGGGCTGGACGATGCGGCGCTTGTGATGGCGCGCCTTGTGCCAGGGATCGGGGAAGAACAGCATCAGGCGATCAAGGCTGTTGTCGGCCACGCAGCGGTTGAGTACCTCGATGGCATCGCAGTCGTACACCCGCAGGTTCTTCAGCCCTTGAGTCAGCACGCCGTTGAGCAGCGCGCCAACACCCGGGCGGTGCACTTCCACGCCAATGAAGTCCAGCTCAGGCGAAGCGGCGGCCATCTCCAGCAGGGAGTGCCCCATGCCGAAGCCGATCTCCAGGGTGCGCGGCGCCGAGCGGCCGAACACCTGGTCATAATCCACCGGGCTGTCGGCCAGGGGCAGGATAAACAGCGGGCCACCCTGATCGAGGCCACGTTGCTGGCCTTCGGTCATGCGGCCTGCGCGCATCACGAAGCTCTTGATGCGGCGGTGCGGGCGCTCTTCGCCTTCAGCGGTGATCGGCGTTTCTTGCGATTCAGTCATCAGGGGCTCTTACTTGATCAGACCATCCAGCGGCGACGAGGCGCTGGCATAGAGTTTCTTCGGCATACGCCCGGCCAGATAGGCCATGCGACCGGCGACGATGGCGTGCTTCATCGCTTCGGCCATCAGCACCGGCTGCTGGGCGTGAGCGATAGCGGAGTTCATCAGCACGGCCTCGCAGCCCATTTCCATGGCAATGGTGGCGTCGGAGGCGGTACCTACACCGGCGTCGACCAATACCGGCACCTTGGACTCTTCAAGGATGATCTGCAGGTTGTAGGGGTTGCAGATCCCGAGCCCGGTACCGATCAGGCCCGCCAGGGGCATCACCGCGATACAGCCGGCTTCGGCCAGTTGACGGGCGATGATCGGATCGTCGCTGGTGTAGACCATCACGTCGAAACCGTCCTTGACCAGCACTTCGGCAGCCTTGAGGGTTTCGATCACGTTGGGGAACAGAGTCTTCTGGTCGGCCAGCACTTCCAGCTTCACCAGGTTGTGGCCATCGAGCAGCTCGCGGGCCAGGCGGCAGGTGCGCACGGCTTCGACGGCGTCATAGCAACCGGCGGTGTTCGGCAAAATGGTATAGCGGTCCGGCGGCAGCACATCGAGCAGGTTCGGCTCGCCCGGGTTCTGGCCGAGGTTGGTGCGGCGCACGGCGACGGTGACAATTTCGGCACCCGAGGCTTCGATGGCCAGGCGGGTTTCTTCCATGTCACGGTACTTGCCGGTGCCGACCAGCAGGCGCGACTGGAAAGTGCGTCCGGCCAGGGTGAAGGGCTTGTCGCTACGAACGTTGCTCATCGTTGTTCCTCTGGAAAGGTTGCGGGACTTGCGGGTGGGGCACGGCAGAAGCGTCAGCCGCCACCGATGGCGTGGACCACTTCGACCTGGTCACCCTCGTTCAACAGGGTGCTTTCGTGCTGGCTGCGCGGCACGATGTCCAGGTTCAGCTCCACCGCCACACGACGCCCGACCAGCTCCAGCCGGCCCAGCAGGGCCGCGACGCTCTCGCCCGCAGGCAGTTCGTAAGGTTCACCGTTCAGTTGAATGCGCATGCGCACGGCCACCATCGTTCATTGGGGCCCGCATTCTAGCCCCGATCAGCCTTGCAACCCAAGGGCGACACACGCCATTAGTCGCGATTCCCGACCGCCTGGTCAGCCCAGGCGCCAGGCTGCCAGCCCCAGGCACAGCCAGCCGGCGAGGAAGCACAGGCCGCCGATGGGGGTGATGATGCCAAGCTTGCCCAACCCGGTGAGGGTCAGCACGTAAAGGCTGCCGGAGAACAGCAGGATACCGACTGCGAACAGCCCGCCCGCCCAGCCGACCAGACGCCCCGGCAAGTGCACCGAAAGCAGCGCGACCGCCAGGATCGCCAGGGCATGGACCAGTTGATAAGTGACGCCGGTGTGGAAGATCGCCAGGTAATCGGCGGTAAGACGGTTCTTCAGGCCGTGTGCGGCAAAGGCACCCAGGGCCACACCCGTAAAGCCAAAGAACGCGGCGAGCATCAGGAAGCTGCGAAGCATGGGACGACTCCTCGAGAGGGGTCTGTATAATGGCCGGTTCCATCGGTCCGGCCAAGCTATCGACATGCTGTCATCCCTGATCCGCCGTCTCGCCCGCGCACTGCTCTGGTTCGCCGCCGGCAGCATCGTGCTGGTGCTGGTGCTGCGCTGGGTGCCACCACCAGGCACTGCGTTGATGGTCGAACGCAAGGTGCAGTCCTGGTTCAGTGGCGAGCCGATCGACCTGCAGCGCGACTGGACGCCTTGGGACGAGATCTCCGACGAGCTCAAGGTGGCCGTTATCGCGGGCGAGGACCAGCACTTCGCCAACCACTGGGGTTTCGATATTCCCGCGATCCAGGCCGCACTGGCACATAACGAGCGCGGCGGCAGTATCCGCGGCGCCAGCACGCTCTCCCAGCAAGTGGCGAAGAACCTGTTCCTGTGGTCGGGGCGCAGCTGGTTTCGCAAAGGTCTCGAAGCCTGGTTCACTGGCCTGATGGAGCTGTTCTGGTCGAAGGAGCGGATCCTCGAGGTCTACCTCAACAGCGCCGAATGGGGGCCAGGCGTATTTGGCGCCCAGGCAGCGGCGCGCTATCACTTCGGCGTCGATGCCAGCCGTCTCACTCGCCAACAGGCCAGCCAGCTCGCTGCAGTGCTGCCCAGCCCGATCAAGTGGAGCGCCAGCCGCCCGAGCACCTATGTCGCCAGCCGGGCGGGATGGATTCGACGACAGATGAGCCAGCTCGGGGGAACCAGTTACCTGATGCAGTTGGAGAGCGCACGCAAGCCTTGATCCGCTTGCAGCCCCATGCGACCAACAAAAAGCCGCCTGCCCCGCGAGGGACAGGCGGCTTTTCAGTCAGAGCGCCGGTCAGATCGTGATCAGTGCCTTGACCTTGCTCATCGCGTTCTTCTCGAGCTGACGAATCCGCTCGGCCGATACACTGTACTTCTCCGCCAGCTCGTGCAGCGTGGCCTTTTCCTCGGCCAGCCAGCGCTGATAGAGAATGTCGCGGCTGCGCTCGTCCAGGCCACTGAGTGCCTCATGCAGGTTGCTGCTGGAATTGTCGTTCCAATCGGCATCCTCGAGCTGCAGGGCAGGATCGTAGCGGTGATCCTCAAGGTAGTGCGCAGGCGACTGGAAGGCGCTGTCGTCGTCGGCATCGGCTGCCGGATCGAAGGCCATGTCGTGACCGCTCAGGCGGCTTTCCATCTCGCGCACTTCCCGAGGCTCGACGCCCAGGCTTTCGGCGACACGGTGCACTTCATCGTTATTCAGCCAGGCCAGACGCTTCTTCTGGCTGCGCAGATTGAAGAACAGCTTGCGCTGCGCCTTGGTGGTGGCGACCTTGACGATACGCCAGTTACGCAAGATGAACTCGTGGATCTCTGCCTTGATCCAGTGCACGGCGAAGGACACCAGGCGCACGCCCATCTCGGGGTTGAAGCGCTTGACCGCCTTCATCAGGCCGACGTTGCCTTCCTGGATCAGGTCAGCCTGGGCGAGCCCGTAGCCGGCATAGCTGCGGGCGATATGTACGACGAAACGCAGGTGGGCCATCACCATTTGCCGAGCGGCCTCAAGATCCTGCTCATAATAGAGACGCTCGGCCAGTTCACGCTCCTGCTCGACCGTCAGCAGCGGAATGCTGTTGACCGTGTGCACGTAGGCTTCCAGGTTCGCACCGGGCACCAGGGCATAGGCAGGTTGCAACGAAGTGGTCATTCAAGTACCTCCGACTCACTGGACTCGTGCCTTGTGGGCACTGCCATCATTGACCCCGGAACCATGAAAGAAGTTCCTGGATGAAAAAAGTCAATGCTGGCAAGAAAGCATTATCGCGGTGCAAGCTCGTTAAGGTGGCGAGCGACCGCAATCCAAGCACCGATATACCCCAAGAGCACTGCACCAATCAAGAGTGACAGACCATCGGACCCCGGTACCCCGCCCAGGGCGAAGTCACTGTTGTACAGCCCGGAAAGCCCGACAACCGCGTCGTTCAGCCAGTTCAGGCCAAACGCCAGGATGCCCCAAGCCAACACGCCCGCACCCAGGCCGTACAAGGCTCCCATGTAGAGGAAGGGGCGCCGCACGTAGCTGTCGGTACCGCCGACCAGCTTGATCACTTCGATCTCGACACGGCGGTTCTCGATGTGCAGCCGAATTGTGTTACCAATTACCAAAAGCAGTGCGGAAATCAGCATGACCGCCAGGCCGAAGACAAAACGGTCACCCAACTTGAGGATCGCCGCCAGGCGCTCGACCCAGACCAGGTCCAACTGAGCCACTTCGACCCGCGGCAACTCCGAAAGGCGCTGACGCAAGGCTTCGAGCGCCGGCTTGTCGACTTCGGTCGGGGTCACCACCACCACGCCGGGCAGCGGGTTGTCGGGCAATTCACGCAAGGCCTCGCCCAGGCCGGATTGCTGCTGGAACTCCTGCAGCGCCTGCTCGCGGCTGACGTAGGTCGCCTCGGCCACGCCGGGCATGCCCTTGATCTCATCGCGCAGCGCTTCTCCTTCCTTGCTACCCGCATCGAGCTTGAGATAAAGCGAAATCTGCGCTGCGCGCTGCCAGGAACCCCCAAGCTTCTCGACGTTCTTCAGCAGCAGCGACAGGCCCATGGGCATGCTCAGTGCCACTGCCATCACCAGACAGGTGAAGAAGCTGCCGATTGGCTGCTTGCCCAGCCGGCGAAGGCTGTCGGCGAGGCTGGCGCGATGGCTTTCAAGCCAGGCGTTCAGCAGGGTGCGGAAATCCGGGCCATCGTCATCATGGCCACCGCGCTGTTTTTCCGGCTTCGGGTCGGCGGCCTTGGGCGCAACGCGCTCGGAGACCTTTGGCGTACGCGTAGTGCTCATTGTCCGGCCTCCCCATCGCCGATCAGTCGTCCGCGCTGAAGCGTAAGCATGCGGTGACGCATGCGCGCGATCAGCGCCAGGTCGTGGCTGGCGATCAGCACCGTGGTGCCCAGGCGGTTGATGTCTTCGAACACGCCCATGATCTCTGCGGCCAGCCGCGGGTCGAGGTTACCGGTGGGTTCGTCCGCCAGCAGCAGCGCCGGCTGGTGGACGATGGCACGGGCGATGCCCACGCGCTGCTGCTGCCCGGTCGACAGGTCAGCGGGGAACAGCTCGCCCTTGTCCGACAGCGACACGCGCTCCAGCGCCGAATCCACGCGCTTGGCGATCTCCGCCTTGGACAGCCCGAGGATCTGCAGCGGCAACGCGATGTTGTTGAACACGGTGCGATCGAACAGCAGTTGGTGGTTCTGGAACACCACGCCGATCTGGCGGCGCAGGAACGGGATCTGCGCATTGCTGATCTGACCCAGGTCCTGGCCGGCCAGCAGCAGCTTGCCGCTGGTCGGGCGCTCCATCGCCAGCAGCAGGCGCAGCAAGGTGCTCTTGCCCGCGCCGGAGTGGCCGGTGACGAACAGGAATTCGCCCCGGCGTGCCCGGAAACTCAGCTCATGCAGGCCGACATGGCCATTGGGGTAGCGCTTGGCGACCTGCTCGAATCGGATCATGGGTGCTCACGCTCGGCAAACAGGGCTTTGACGAAGGGTTCGGCCTCGAAGGTGCGCAGATCGTCGATACCTTCGCCGACCCCGATGAAGCGGATCGGCAGGCTGAACTGCTTGGCCAGGGCGAAGATCACACCGCCCTTGGCAGTGCCGTCCAGCTTGGTCAGGGCCAGGCCGGTCAGCTCGACGCTCTGGTTGAAGTACTTGGCCTGGCTGATGGCGTTCTGCCCAGTTCCGGCGTCCAGCACCAGCAGAACTTCGTGCGGCGCGTCGGCGTCAAGCTTGCCGATGACCCGACGGACCTTCTTCAGCTCTTCCATCAGGTTGTCTTTGGTGTGCAGGCGCCCGGCGGTGTCGGCGATCAGCACGTCGGCGCCACGGGCCTTGGCGGCCTGCACGGCATCGAAGATCACCGAGGCCGAGTCGGCACCGGTGTGCTGGGCGATCACCGGGATCTGGTTGCGCTCGCCCCAGACCTGCAACTGCTCTACCGCAGCCGCACGGAACGTGTCGCCGGCAGCGAGCATGACCTTCTTGCCTTCGAGTTGCAGCTTCTTGGCCAGCTTGCCGATGGTGGTGGTCTTGCCTGCACCGTTCACGCCGACGACAAGGATCACATAGGGCTTGCTCTGGGCTTCGATCTTCAGAGGCTGCTCGACCGGACGCAGCAGCGCGGCCAACTCTTCCTGCAGCGACTTGTACAGTGCATCGGCGTCTGCCAACTGCTTGCGGGCAACCTTCTGTGTGAGATTCTGGACGATCAGCGAAGTGGCCTCGACGCCTACGTCGGCAGTGAGCAGGCGCGTCTCGATCTCGTCGAGCAGGTCGTCGTCGATGACCTTCTTGCCCAGGAACAGGCTGGCCATGCCTTCGCCAATGCTGGCACTGGTCTTGGACAGGCCCTGCTTGAGGCGGGCGAAGAAGCCGGGCTTGGACTGCTCGGTAGCGGCAACCACGGCAACCACGGGTTCTGGCTCGACAAGGGCAGGCTCGGGCTGGGGCTCCACCGGTGCAGGAGCAGGCGTCTCGGCCACTGGCGTGACAACTACCGGCTCAGGCTCGACCGGCTCCGGCTCGACGACAACCGCGGCCACAGGCTCAGGGCTCGCGACAGGGCGCTCGGGAATGACTGGCGGTTCGCTCGGTTCCAGGTCAGGGACCAGCGCCACGGGTTCCTCGGCGACAGGCAGTACCAGACTGCTGACCGGCGCAGCCACCGGGGCCTCAGCCACCGGAGCCGGGATTTCGACCTCAATGGGCTGCGCAGGTATGGCCTGGGAAGCCTCTACCGACGGCGGCACTTCATCTGGCACAACCGGCGCATCGGCGGCAACCGGCTCGAGCGGAGCGACAACGGCCTGCTCGACGGGCGTGGCTGGCGCTACCGGCTCGTTAACGGGCTGCTCGGGGGCTTGCGGCTGTTCGGCGACAGGTTGCTGCGGCTTCTTGCGAAACCAGCCGAACAGGCCTTTCTTTTCACCGGCCTCGGCCGGCGCTTTCTTGTCGTCGTTGGAACCAAACATGGAAGACGGCTATCTCAGGGTAGCGATGCACCATCATTGGGCATCGGGAATTCTCTATACGCAGAACAGACTCTCTTGAAGCCGGCTGGTTCATGCGCAACGTTTTGTCGTAGTGTCCT
>NZ_JAYFUI010000048.1:0-3980 GCF_034961125.1 Pseudomonas machongensis
CCCTCGCTCAAGGCGAAGTACCAAGCACTGCGTGAAAGGGGCAAGGCAGCCAAGGTCGCGCTTGTGGCCTGCATGAGAGTTTTCATCGTACGACTCAATGCGATGCTAAGAACGGGTACCCCCTGGCAGGATGTGGAGTTGCCTCAGTGCAAGAGCGCAACACCGGCGTAAATTCGAACGCCGTACGTGTGGGAGCGGGTTTACCCGCGAAAAAGACACCGCGCTGCCTGGCACGGGCTACGCCCGTGTTCGCGGGACAAGCCCGCTCCCACAGGGATTGGGCTGGTCTTTAGATTTTGAGCAAGACAGTTGCTCCCACAGGGTGTACTGCGGCGAAGGCCTTTCTCCACCGGCCAGCATTGACCAGCATCAAAAAGCCACCACCGCCACCGTCCTACACTGCTTCATGGACACCCGACTCCGCAAAGGACCTCCATGAGCGACGATTCCCCCCTCCCCGTTCCCAACCCCGTCGAAGCTGCTCCGGCTACGCCACTGCGTACACCGCGCCCTCGCAAGCGCAAACCGCAAGCGTCCATCACCCGGATCAGCCAGCAGCCTACCGCCCTGGAAGTCGCCACCGCCCCTAGAGGCAGTAACGAAGACAGCACCAGCGCGCGCCTGCCGGCCAGCTACCCCTACCGCACGCGCATGCGCCGCCAGGAGTACGAAAAGGCCAAGCACGCGCTGCAGATCGAGCTGCTGAAGGTGCAGAGCTGGGCGAAAGATACCGGCCAGCGCATCGTGGTGCTGTTCGAGGGGCGCGATGCAGCGGGCAAGGGCGGCACCATCAAGCGCTTCATGGAGCACCTGAATCCGCGAGGGGCTCGCATCGTAGCGCTGGAGAAGCCGTCCGAGCAGGAAAAGGGCCAGTGGTACTTCCAGCGCTACATCCAGCACCTGCCTACGGCGGGCGAAATGGTGTTCTTCGACCGCTCCTGGTACAACCGCGCCGGGGTCGAGCGGGTCATGGATTTCTGCTCGCCACTGCAGTACCTGGAGTTCATGCGCCAGGCACCTGACCTTGAGCGAATGCTGTGCAACAGCGGCATCCTGCTGTTCAAGTACTGGTTCTCGGTGAATCGCGAAGAACAGCTGCGCCGCTTCATCTCCCGGCGGGACGACCCACTCAAGCACTGGAAGCTGTCGCCAATCGACATCAAGTCGCTGGACAAGTGGGACGACTACACCGCCGCCAAGGAGGCGATGTTCTTTCATACCGACACCGCCGATGCGCCCTGGACGGTGATCAAGTCCGACGACAAGAAGCGCGCCCGGCTCAACTGCATCCGGCACTTCCTCCACTCGCTGGATTACCCCGGCAAGGATCACAGCGTCGCCCACGCGCCAGATCCACTGCTGGTGGGTCGTGCCGCTCGCGGGTTCGAGGAAGAGGACGCTACGGAGCTGGCCAGCTGAAACAAAAACGCCACCGTCGATACGGTGGCGTTTTCGTTATGCGATGCCTTGCCTTCAGTGCCAGACAGCAACCAGAGCCTCGAGCTCCGCTTCACTGAGCAGGCCTTGAGGGTAACGACCATCCAGAAGGCGGCGCGTATCGGTCTTCCTGACCCGGATGTTTCCATGGTGCTTCAACCATTGCGCCAGCACCTTGAGCGATTCGTGATTGATCGCCATTGGAGACAAAGCCGACTCACTTGTTGCATTCATTCGACACGTACTCCCTGGGGCCGTGAGCGGCTAAATTACTGTGAGATTGTTACAGAACAGCGTGGACCGCCGCCCCGAAACACCCCAGGGAAATGCAATACAAGAGCTGTGCCAGCGCGTGGATAAATCGTTTGCGCGAAGCAAAAGGGCCTGTCATTCGACAGGCCCTTTCAGTGTTCGGCGATCAGCGCTTGACCGGTGCCGGTTGCTGCTGGGTGAGGCAGTGGATGTTGCCGCCGCCCAGCAACAGCTCGCGACCCGGGATCATCACCACTTCATGGTCCGGGAAGACCTTGGCCAGAATCGCTCTAGCCTGGGCATCTGCCGGGTCGTCGAAGCTCGGCGCGATGATGCCGCCGTTGACGATCAGGAAGTTCACGTAGGAGCCGGCCAGGCGCACCGACGGGTCACGCTCCTGGCTGCCAGCGACCTGGTCAACGCCGGCGCATTCTTCCTCGGTGGCGAACAGCGGCCCGGGAATGGGCATCTTGTGCACCACGAACTCGCGTCCCTTGGCATCGCGGGTGTTTTTCAGCACCTCGTAGGCAGCGTGGCAGCGCGCATAGTTGGGGTCGTTGGAATCATCGGTCCAGGCCAGTAACACTTCGCCCGGGCTGACGTAACAGCAGAAGTTGTCGACGTGGCCGTCGGTTTCATCGTTGTACAGGCCTTCGGGCAGCCAGACGATGGTCTCGACTGCCAGATGTTCGCGCAGCACGTCTTCGATCTGCTCACGCGTGAGGTGCGGGTTGCGGTTGCGATTGAGCAGGCACTCTTCGGTGGTGATCAGGGTGCCTTCGCCGTCCACGTGGATCGAACCGCCCTCGAGCACGAAGCCTTCAGTGTGGTAGCGCTGGCAGCGCTCCATCTCCATGACCTTGGCGGCCAGTTCCTCGTCACGGTTCCAGGGCGCGTAGAGGCCGCCATCGAAACCGCCCCAGGCATTGAAGCCCCAGTCCACGCCACGCACTTCGCCATGATCGTTGATCACGAAGGTCGGGCCAGTGTCGCGGACCCAGGCGTCGTCGTTGCTGATCTCGACCACGCGAATATTGGGCAGGTCGAGCTGGCGGCGGGCATTTTCGTACTGGCCCGCAGATACCGCCACGGTGACCGGCTCGAAGCGGGCAATGGCCTTGGCCAGGGTGACGTGCGCCGCCTGCGCGGGCTTGCCGCCCAGACGCCAGTTGTCCGGGCGCTCCGGCCAGACCATCCATACCTGGGTTTGCGGGGCCCACTCGGCGGGCATGTGGAAACCGTCGGCGCGGGGAGTCGAGTTCAGGGTCTTCATGAGTAGCCTCTGGATGGCCCGGCAGGCTGGTGCCAGGGTTGATTGTGCGGGTGTCTGTCAGGGCCCCTTCGCGGGCAAGCCCGCTCCACAGCGGCAGCATCAGCTACCTGTGGGAGCGGGCTTGCTCGCGAAGGGCCAGCGAATACGACCAATCTAACCGATAGATATCGACTTTTAAAGCCTGAAATAAAATCAAAATAGATATTTCAAGAAATTTAATCGATATAAATCGATTTAGATCAACTCAGTTCCGCCAACACACGGTCCACGCAATCGACGAAGTAGTCCACGCTCTGCCGCGTGGTGCACATCGGCGGCTTGATCTTGAGGATGTTCAGGTAGTCTCCCGTGGGCTGCATGAAGATCCCCAGGTCGCGCAGGCGATCGCACAGGACCATGGTCTCCTCGGTGGCCGGTTCCAATGTCTGGCGGTCACGCACCAGTTCCAGCCCCAGGTAGAAGCCCGAGCCGTGGGCAGCACCAGCAAGCGGATGTTTATCGACCAACGCTTGCAAGCGCGCCTTGAAGTGGCGGCCAACATCGCGGGCGTTATCCCACAGCCCTTCGTCGCGCATCACATCCAGCACTGCCATGCCGATGCGGCAGCTCACCGGGCTGCCCCCGGCCGAGGAGAAGAAATAACCCTCGGCCTCGAGCGCTTCGGCAATGTCGCGCCGGGTGATCACCGCCCCCAGCGGCTGACCATTGCCCATGCCCTTGGCCATGGTGATGATGTCCGGCACCACGCCCTGCTCCTCGAAGCCCCAGAAGTACTCGCCCAGGCGGCCGTAGCCAACCTGCACTTCATCGGCGATGCACACGCCGCCGCGCGCCCGCACCTTTGCATAGGCCTCGCGCAGGTAGCCCAGGGGCAGCGAGATACCGCCGGCATTGCCGTACACAGGCTCGCAGATCATCCCTGCAAGCTGGCGGCCACGGGCATCCAGGTCGGCGAGCTTGGCGTCGACATCGCGCAGGTAATCACTGGCACTGTCAGCGCCGCGGTAACGGCCGCGGA
>NZ_JAYFUI010000049.1:0-12704 GCF_034961125.1 Pseudomonas machongensis
GAGCGTGAACGGGTACTGGGGCTACCACCTATCGAAACAACCAGCATTGCAGCGCTTCCTTCAATTCGGTTCCGGGGTGTGGCCCGTGTGAATGACTCCGACATTAGCAGCTCGCCACATATATCTAGAAATCATATTTTTTCATTTGTTTATTCGTTATGGAGATATAGCTTTTCACCCTGAAGCGCGCCCTCTCATTCGCTTCACGGGCAAGCCTGCCCGCACGAAGAGCAGGCATAAAAAAGGGCCGTCGAAACGGCCCGAAATCCCTGCTATGGCTAAGAGCAATGCAACGAGGATTCAACGATTGGGTTGCGGGGTGAGGCGCAGATAGGGTTTGACTGCCCGATAACCTTTCGGGAAGCGCTGCTTGATCTCGTCCTCATCCTTCAGCGAAGGCACGATCACTACCTCGTCGCCGTCCTGCCAGTTACCCGGGGTGGCGACCTTGTAGTTGTCGGTCAGCTGCAACGAATCGATCACCCGCAGGATCTCGTTGAAGTTGCGCCCGGTGCTGGCTGGATAGGTGATGGTCAGGCGTACCTTCTTGTTCGGGTCGATCACGAACAGCGAGCGTACGGTAAGCGTGTCGTTGGCGTTGGGGTGGATCAGGTCGTACAGGTCGGACACCTTGCGATCGGCATCGGCGATGATCGGGAAGTTGACCACGGTGTTCTGGGTCTCGTTGATGTCATCGATCCACTTGTGGTGCGAGTCGACCGGGTCCACCGACAGTGCGATAGCCTTGACGCCGCGCTTGGCGAACTCATCCTTGAGCTTGGCGGTCAGGCCCAGTTCGGTGGTGCACACCGGGGTGAAGTCGGCCGGGTGGGAGAACAGCACGCCCCAGCTGTTGCCCAGCCACTCATGGAAACGGATCTTGCCGGCGCTGGAATCCTGTTCGAAGTCGGGGGCGATGTCGCCGAGTTTGAGGCTCATGGAAGCGGCTCCTGTGCTGTGTCTGGCCTTGTGGGATTCAATGTGCCTGCTTCCGATTAAAAACAAAAAGAATAAATACTGATTTATTTATAACCGGAAAGAATACTGATTCGCAGGCACAAAAAAGCCTCGCACCCGGCGAGGCTCTTTCGTTGCAACTACGACTTACATGAAGTTGTAAGTGTAGTTGAAGATCAGACGAGTCTGATCGGCATCGTTGATGCTCTCGCCGCCGCCACGGTAGGTACCGTGACGCAGGCTGACGCCCAGGCCCTTGAGGGTGCCTTCCTGCAGCACGTAGTCGATACGCGCGTCGCGTTCCCACTCGCTGTAGGTGCCGCTGGTGCGGGCGTTCTTGATGTCATCACCACGCAGGTAGGCCACGGATGCCTTCAGGCCCGGTACGCCCAGACGTGCGAAGTCATAGGAGTACTGACCGAAGGTGGTGTTCTCGCCAGCACGGGCGAACTGGTTGATCATGCTGTCGGTGAACAGGTAGAAGCTCGAGCCACCGTTGCCTTCCAGCGGCGAGGTGCTGCCGTCCTTGCGCACGTTACCCTGGTTCAGCCAGACGAAACCGCCGTCGTCGCCAACCTGTTGGTGACCCAGCATGATTGCGTGGCCGCCGAGGGTGTAGGTGAACATCGCGGACCAGGTCTTGTTGTCGACCTCGCCTGCGTTCTTGGCGTAGCCACCGTTGTTGCTGAACTGGTAGCCGGCTTCGCCGTTCTTGCCGTCGCTGCTGCTCTTGAACCAGCGCAGGTCGGTCTTGAACGACTGATCGTTGGCGATCTGGTAGACGTGGGTCAGACCCAGGAAGTGCTGCTTGTAGAAGTCTTCCAGGTTCGAGTAGTAGTACTGCAGGGTCAGGTCTTTGGTGACCTTCCAGTCGCCGCCGGCGAACTGGAACTTGTTGCTGTCACGGTAGCCGCCAGCAACGGACAGGCCGGTGCGGTTGCTCGAGGCCCGGCCCATGGCGTGGGTCAGCTGACCCGCGTTGAGGGTGACGTTGTCGATTTCCTTCGACTGGACGGTACCGCCCTCGAAGGTTTGTGGCAGCAGGCGACCGTCGTTGGAGACCAGGATCGGCAGGTTTGGCGCCAGGGCGCTGCCGTAGTGGACTTCGGTCTTGGAGAAGCGTGCCTTGGCGTTACCACCGATGCGAGCCCACTGGCTCACGGCAGAGCCGTCGCTGTCGCTTGGGAAGAAGTTGTTGTTATCCGGGTGACGGCCACGGCCGCCATCGAGGTGGATACCCCAGAGAGCTTGAACGTCGACACCGAAACCGACAGTGCCTTGAGTAAAGCCGGAGAGGTAGTCGAGCTTGAAACCTTGGGCGGTTTCGCGCTGGTCACCGTTACGACCCTGAGCGTTCGTGCGAACTTCATGGTCGTCGTTGTTGAAGTACATGGTGCGCGAGCTGATGGATACTTTGCTGTCTTCGATGAAGCCAGCGGCGCCCGCTTGTTGGGCGAGAACCCCCAGTGCCACGGCCAGAGCCAGGCTAGACTTGTACATGCTTTGCTCCTCTACGTTCTAATTTTTGTACTCTCAAGGCGGAGGGATCTGCTGCCCCCCTCGCCACGGGTAAGCGATTTAGCACCAAAGTGTGACTGGTAAGTCAATCGTTACCAGAAATTTCACGACTTTGGTCTAATGCACCTGCGCTACAGGATAATGACAATCCTATAAATCCAAAATGACCGTTTTATGAAATCGTCAGATTTTTCCGGAATAACTACGGAACCTTAAGCGTCATTTGGTGTATGCACGTCCTTCGCTCATAGCTTCCGGTTATCTGCAGCCCTTTGCCAGAGGGCGCTCCGTGAAAAGTTGTGAAAGCGTAGTCTTTCACAAAAATTTCACAACCCTTCCTCTGACGGCGCCGATTTCTAAGCGTTTTGTCTCCTAAGCTAATTCTGAAAAGTTATTTATTTTGTCATTCTTAGATCATTTAGTCTTCGCGTCATTCATCACCCGATGCCTGACGAGAGGTTCGATCATGATCCCCCACGCCCCCCTGCGCCTGTTCGCCGCGCTGACCCTGGCCAGCGCCAGCTGGTTCGCCCAGGCCGCCGACCTGACCGTGGCCTACCAGACCACCGTGGACCCGGCCAAGGTGGCCCAGGCCGATGGCAGCTACGAAAAAGCCAGCCACGCCAGCATCGACTGGCGCAAATTCGACAACGGTGCCGACATCATCGCCGCCGTCGCCTCCGGCGACGTGCAGATCGGCTACCTGGGCTCCAGCCCGCTGGCTGCCGCGACCACCCGCAAGGTGCCGGTGGAAACCTTCCTCATCGCCACCCAGATCGGTGCCGGTGAAGCACTGGTCGCCCGCGACAGCATCAAGAGTCCACAGGACCTGATCGGCAAGAAAGTCGCCGTGCCCTTCGTCTCCACCGGGCATTACAGCCTGCTGGCGGCACTCAAGAGCTGGAACATCGACCCGGCCAAGGTACAGATCCTCAACCTCGCGCCACCGGCGATCATCGCCGCCTGGAAACGCGGCGACATCGACGCCACCTACGTCTGGGACCCAGCGCTGGGCGTGGCCAAGGAAAACGGCAAGGTGCTGATCACTTCTGGCGAACTGGCAAAGAAAGGCGCCCCGACCTTCGATGCCTGGATCGTGCGCAAGGACTTCGCCGAGAAGCACCCGGAGATCGTCAAGTCGTTCGCCAAGGTCACCCTTGACGCCTACGCCGACTACCGCAAGGACCCGAAAGCCTGGTTGGCCAATCCAGACAACGTGAACAAGCTCGCCAAGCTGTCCGGCGCCAAGACCGGCGATATCCCGGGCCTGCTGGAGGGCAACGTCTACCCGTTGGCCGCCGACCAGACCGCGGCACTGGGCGCGCCGACCACCCAGGCACTGACCGACACCGCGACCTTCCTCAAGGAACAGGGCAAGGTCGAGGCGGTGCTGCCGGATTACTCGCCGTACGTAACGGCCAAGTTCCTGCCCAACTGAAGCACCCGCCCAACCGATCGAACCCAGGGGCGCCCTGCGCCCCGAACCGGAGCCCATCATGGCCTTGCTCGAGCTGGAGCGCATCAGCGCACAGTACCCCGGCGCCACCACCCCGGTGCTGGATGACATCAACCTGACGCTGGGGCCACGCCAACTGCTGGTCGCCCTCGGGCCCTCCGGCAGCGGCAAGACCTCGCTGCTCAATCTCATCGCCGGCTTCGTCGCCCCCAGCGGCGGGCGCATCACCCTTGACGGTGCGCCCGTGCAAGGCCCAGGCGCCGACCGCGGCGTGGTGTTTCAGGATGACGCCCTGCTGCCCTGGCAGGACGTGCTCGGCAATGTCGCTTTCGGCCTGGAGCTGGCCGGCGTACCTCGCGCACAGCGTGAAGCCAAGGCGCGTGAGATGCTGGCACTGGTCGATCTGGCCGGGTTCGGCGACCGGCGCATCTGGCAGCTTTCAGGCGGACAGAAGCAACGCGTGGGCCTGGCCCGCGCCCTGGCTGCCGACCCACGCGTACTGTTGATGGACGAACCCTTCGGCGCCCTCGATGCCTTCACCCGCGAGCAGATGCAAGAGTTGCTGCTGCAGGTCTGGCAGCGCACCGCAAAGCCGGTGTTCCTGATCACCCACGACATCGAGGAAGCCGTGTTCCTGGCCAGCGAACTGGTGTTGCTGGCACCGAATCCGGGGCGCGTGGTCGAGCGTCTGCAACTGGACTTCGGCCAGCGCTATGCCGCGGGCGAACCGGCTCGGGCGATCAAGTCCGATCCACGTTTCATCGAAACCCGCGAGCATGTGCTGTCGCGAGTCTTTTCCCAACGTGCCGCCCGCCGCGAGGAGTCCGCATGAGCAGCCTGGACCTGCCGGTCGCCGGCAAAACCGACACCCACACCGCATCGGCGATCAAAACCCGTCGCCCACTGCCAACCCGCTGGATCAGCGCCCTGACCCTGGGCAGCCTGCTGCTGGCCTGGTGGCTGGTGACCGCTGCCGGCTGGGTCGAGCCACTGTTTCTACCCGCCCCCGGCGACATCCTGGCCAAGGCCTGGGTGCTGCTGACCCAAGGCTATATGGACGCCAGCCTCTGGCAGCACCTGGGCGCGAGCCTGGGCCGTATTGGCGTGGCGTTGCTGGCGGCAACCCTGACCGCGATTCCGGTCGGCATCGCCATCGGCTACAACCGCGTGGCCCGCGGCATCCTCGATCCACTGATCGAGTTCTACCGGCCGATCCCGCCACTGGCCTACCTGCCGCTGATCGTGATCTGGTGCGGGATCGGCGAGTTGTCGAAGGTGCTGCTGATCTACCTGGCGATCTTCGCCCCGATCGCCATCGCCACCGCCACCGGCGTGCGCACCGTCGACCCGGCCAAGCTGCGCGCCGCGCAGTCGCTGGGAGCGAGCAAGGTACAACTGATTCGCCATGTGATCCTGCCCAGTGCCTTGCCCGACATCCTCACCGGCATTCGCATCGGCCTCGGGGTCGGCTGGTCGACCCTGGTCGCCGCCGAACTGATCGCCGCTACCAGCGGCCTGGGCTTCATGGTCCAGTCAGCCGCGCAGTTCCTGGTCACCGATGTGGTGGTGCTGGGCATCTTGCTGATCGCGCTGATCGCCTTTGCCCTGGAGATGGGCCTGCGTGCCCTGCAGCGCCGCCTCGTGCCTTGGCATGGACAAAGTCACTGACCTTTCCGGCCTCATCGCGGGCAAGCCCGCTCCTACAAGTTCACAGAGCTGCCTGTAGGAGCGGGCTTGCCCCGCGATAAGACCCGCAACGACACCGCCAACCGCCCCCATTCGAGACCGACATGAGCCTGACCATCACCCCCCTCAGCCCGGCCCTCGGCGCGCAGATCAGCGGCGTCGACCTGTCACGCGACATCACCGATGCACAGCGCGACGCCATCGAGCAGGCGCTGCTCGAGCACCAGGTGCTGTTTTTCCGCGAACAATCGATCGACCCCGCCCAGCAAGCCCGCTTCGCTGCGCGCTTCGGCGACCTGCACATCCATCCGATCTATCCCAACGTGCCGGAAACCCCGCAGGTGCTGATTCTCGACACCGCAGTCACCGACGTGCGCGATAACGCGATCTGGCACACCGACGTTACCTTCCTGCCGACCCCGGCACTGGGCGCGGTGCTCAGCGCCAAGCAACTGCCCGCCTACGGCGGTGACACCTTGTGGGCCAGCGGCATCGCTGCGTTCGAAGCCTTGTCGGCGCCCCTGCGCACCCTGCTCGACGGCCTCACGGCCACCCACGACTTCACCAAGTCGTTCCCGCTCGAGCGCTTCGGCACCACTGCCCAGGACCTGGAGCGCTGGGAAGCCACCCGCCGCAACAACCCACCGCTGTCGCACCCGGTGGTGCGCACCCATCCGGTGAGCGGGCGCAAGGCGTTGTTCGTCAACGAAGGGTTCACCACGCGGATCAACGAGCTTGCCGACCACGAGAGCGAGGCGCTGCTCAAGCTGCTGTTCGCCCATGCCACACGGCCGGAATTCAGCATTCGCTGGCGTTGGCAGGAGAATGACGTAGCGTTCTGGGACAACCGCGTGACCCAGCATTACGCGGTGGACGACTACCGGCCGCAGCGGCGCGTGATGCACCGGGCGACGATTCTCGGCGACGCGCCGTTCTGAAACCATTCGCGAGCAAGTCGGAGCGGCGGTTCGGCGCTCCGACTTGCCCGCGAATGAAAGCGCCGCGCGTTACCTGACCAGGTGCAGGAACTGCATGTGCCGCTCGTACTGGTCGAGGATGTCGTTGATGATCTGCTCCTTGCTGTAGCCGACCAGATCATAGTTCTGGCTGCCTTCGGCCAGGTGCACCTCGGCGCGGTAGTAGCGGCGGTTCTTCAGCTCCTGCGTACCCAGCCCACCCACCGCGAACGACGGGGTGAAGTAGCCACGCATCTGCACCTGGTAGATGAACGGCTGCTCCTCGCCGTGGCCGATCTTCAGGCTGACGTTGTCATGGCTCGGGTCGTCCTGGGTGATCAGCGCCAGGCCCTTCTGCTCGAACACCTCGGTCACGTCGGCAATCGCCGGGCGCACCACGTCATCCATGAAGCGATACACCTCGTCGCGTGATGGGAAGTGCACGGCCTGGCTCAAACGCTGGCGCCAGCCACCGCGTCCGCGGCGGGACTGGGCGAACGGTGCCAGCGAATGCATCTGCGCGATCTGCCGCTGGCTTTCCAGATAGAACGCCTTGTGCAGGCCCCACATCATGCACAGCAAGATCAGCGAGAACGGCAGCGACGTCAGCACCACCGCCGACTTCAGCGAATCGATGCTGCCAGCGAACAGCAAGCCGCTGGTGACCAGCGCCGTCATCGCCCCCCAGAAGATCCGCAGCCAGTTCGGCCCGTCCTCGTCGGCGTCGCCGCCTTTGGCAGAAAGCGTCGACAGCACCACGGTGCCGGAATCGGCGGAGGTGACGAAGAACACGAAGCTGATGAACACCGTGATGGCAATCACCGTCTTGCTCCATGGATAGGTCTCCAGCAGCAGGTACAGGCTCATCGACGGGTTGTCCAACGCCGACTGCCCCAGCGCGGTCATGCCGTGGTTGATCACCTGATCCAGCGCGCTGTTGCCGAAGATCGACATCCACGCGAGGGTGAAGCCCAGCGGGATCAGCAGCACGCCGAAGACGAATTCGCGGATGGTGCGGCCACGCGAGATGCGCGCGATGAACAGCCCGACGAAGGGCGACCAGGCGATCCACCAGGCCCAGTAGAACACCGTCCAGCCACCTAGCCAGTCGCGGTTCTCGCCGTAGGCATAGACGTCGAAACTCTTGCGCGGCAGGGCGCCGAGGTAGTCACCAAGGTTCTGGATCAGGGTGTTGAACAGGTGCTGCGTGGGCCCGGCGAAGAGCACGAACAACAGCAGCGCGCAGGCCAGGAACAGGTTGATGTCGCTCATCACCCGCACGCCCTTCTCCACCCCGGCAACTGCAACGGCCACCGCCGCACCCATCATCAGGGCGATCAGCAGCACCTGCACCCACTGGCTGTGGTCGATGCCGAACAGGTAGTCGAGGCCGGCGTTAAGGTGCAGCACGCCGAAGCCCATGTCCGCGCCCAGGCCGAACACCGTGGCGATGATGCCGAAGCCGTCCACTGCGTAACCAATCGGCCCGTTGATGCGCTTGCCGATCAGCGGGTACAGCGCCGAGCGCAATGCCAATGGCAGGTTGTGACGGTAGGCGAAATACGCCAGGGCCATGCCGACGAAGGCGAACACGCCCCAACCATGCAGGCCCCAGTGCAGGAACAGGATCTGCATCGCCTGGCGCCCGGCCTCGGCCGTGCCCGCCTCGCCCTGGGGTGGCTGGAGCATGTGGGTCAGGGGCTCGGAGACGCAGAAGAAGAACAGTGTGATGCTGATGCCGGCAGCGAACAGCATGCCGGCCCAGGACAGGTAGCTGAACTCGGGCTCGTCATGGTCGGCGCCGAGCTTGATCTTGCCGTAGCCGGACACCGCGGTGACCACCACGAACACCAGGTACAGGGTCATGGCCAGCATGTAGTACCAGCCGACCGTGTTGGCCGCCCAGTTCTGTGCAGCCAGCAACCAGTCGCCCGCCGCTTGCGGGTTGGCGATGACCACCAGGCCGAAGATGAGGATGAAACTTGCCGCGAAGTAGAACACCGGGGGGTTCATGCGGATCTTGCCATTGGCAAGGGAAGGCGTCGGTGCACTCATGAAACGGGCACCTCTACAGCAGTGAAAAGGCTCGGATTGAACGGGTTCAGCAAAGGGAATCCTCCTGTTGAACACCGGCAGCGGACCAGCGTTTTAATTTGAACAAGCGTTCAAGTTAAACATGGATCGGATTTCAATGCGACCTGTGGCCGCTGGCGGGCGACCAATTGACCTTTGCTCTTTGCCAGCAGTTCCGGCCCCTATCGCGGGACAAGCCCGCTCCACTCTGTGGGAGCGGACTTGTCCCGCGATAGGGCCGGCCGGGCCTACCTCACTGTTTGTCCTGGCAATCGAGTTGCAGGTTCGCCTGGGTGATGTTGCTCTCGGCCGGCACGCTGCGCGTCAGCCAGACATTGCCGCCAATGGTCGAACCCTTGCCGATGGTGATGCGCCCCAGAATGGTCGCACCGGCATAGATGACCACGTCATCCTCGACGATCGGGTGGCGCGCCAGGCCCTTGTGCAAGGTGCCCGACTCGTCCGACGAGAAGCGTTTGGCACCAAGGGTCACCGCTTGATAGATGCGCACGCGCTCGCCGATGATCGCCGTCTCGCCGATCACCACGCCTGTGCCGTGGTCGATGAAGAAACTCTGGCCGATCTGTGCGCCGGGGTGAATGTCGATGCCGGTGGCCGAATGCGCCAGCTCCGAGCTGATTCGCGCCAGCAGCGGCAGCCCCGCCTGGTAGAGGTGATGCGCCAGGCGATGGTGGATGATCGCCAGGATGCCGGGATAGCACAGCAACACCTCGTCCACGCTACGCGCCGCAGGGTCGCCGTGGTAGGCCGCCAGCACGTCGGTGTCGAGCAATACACGCAACCCCGGCAGCGCTTTGGCAAAGCCTTGGATCAGACCCAGTGCGTGGGCATCGACGTCCTTGGGCTCAACCTCGGTATTGCCGTGCCGCGCGGCGTAGCGCAGTTCCAGGCGCGCCTGGTCGAGCAGTGCGGTCAGCGCCGCATCCAGGGTGTGGCCGACATAGAAATCCTCGCCCTCCTCACGCAGATCCACAGGCCCCAGCCGCATGGGAAACAGCGCTCCACATAATTGCTCGAGGATCTCGCGCATCGCCTCGCGCGAGGGCAGTTCGCGCCCGCCCTGCTTGTTGCTGCAACGGCCATTGCGACTGCGCCACTGGTCACGGGCCTGGCGCAGTTCGCTGACGATGCCCGGCAATTGCCAATGGCCGGTCGATGGATGTTCGCTCACGGTGTTCTCCTGGCTTGCGACGGTGTCGGTAAGTAGAGCCGCCACTTGTAGGAATTACTCTACGGCAAATTCTTCCCTTGGAAAAAACAACGCTTTATTCCATCCTGCACTAAGTCGGGCATAAGCAGCGATGACGGGGACCCGGTTCACGGCTACCCTCAGAACTGCGCTTCAGGGACGAAATAACAGAAAGGAATAATAGATAATTTTTTATTATTTCCTGAGCTATACAGCCCACCCTATAGTCGCCACCCACTACTTAAAACAAAGCGCGGGGACAGCCATGACCAAATTCACCAAACCACTTCTCAATGCCAGCCTGGCCATCCTGCTGGGCACCGGCCTGTTCAGTCACGCCTTTGCGGGTGAGCAGCTCAAGACCATCCAGGAAAAAGGCGTGATCAACGTCGGCCTGGAAGGCACCTACCCACCCTTCAGCTTCGTCGACGAAAACGGCAAGCTGACCGGTTTCGAAGTGGAACTCTCCGAACTGCTGGCCAAGGAGCTGGGCGTCAAGGCCAAGGTCCAGCCAACCAAGTGGGACGGCATCCTCGCCGCGCTGGAATCCAAGCGCCTGGACGTGGTGATCAACCAGGTCACCATCTCCGAAGAGCGCAAGAAGAAGTATGACTTCTCCGAGCCCTACACCATCTCCGGCATCCAGGCGCTGATCCTGAAGAAGAAGGCCGAGCAGCTGAACATCAAGACCGCGCAGGACCTGGCGGGCAAGAAGGTCGGCGTGGGCCTGGGCACCAACTACGAGCAATGGGTCAAGCAGGACGTACCCAAAGCCGACGTGCGTACCTATGAAGACGATCCGAGCAAGTTCGCCGACCTGCGCAACGGCCGTATCGACGCCATCCTGATCGACCGCCTGGCCGCCCTGGAATACGCACAGAAGGCCAAGGACACTCAACTTGCCGGCGAAGCCTTCTCGCGCCTGGAAAGCGGCGTGGCCCTGCGCAAGGGCGAACCTGAGCTGCTCGCGGCAGTGAACAAGGCGCTGGACAAGCTCAAGGCTGACGGCAGCCTGACCAAGCTGTCCGAGAAATACTTCGGTGCTGACGTCACCAAATGATCTCTGAAAGCCTGCAACTCGTTAGCGACTCTACGCCCTTCCTGCTCAAGGGCGCGGGTTACACGGTACTACTCAGTGTCGGCGGCATGTTCTTCGGCCTGGTGCTGGGCTTCGCCCTGGCACTGATGCGCCTGTCGAAGATCCTGCCGCTGGACTGGCTGGCGCGGATCTACGTGTCGTTCTTCCGCGGCACGCCGCTGCTGGTGCAACTGTTCGTGATCTACTTCGGCATGCCGCAGATCGGCATCGAACTCGATCCGATCCCCGCCTCGCTGATCGGCCTGTCGCTGAACATGGCGGCATACATCTGCGAAATCCTGCGCGCGGCGATCTCCTCGATCGACCGTGGCCAGTGGGAAGCCGCAGCCAGCATCGGCATGACCCGTACCCAGGCCATGCGCCGGGCGATCCTGCCCCAGGCCATGCGTACCGCCTTGCCGCCGCTGGGCAACAGCTTCATCTCCCTGGTCAAGGATACCGCCCTGGCGGCGACCATCCAGGTGCCAGAGCTGTTCCGCCAGGCACAGTTGATCACCGCACGGACCTTCGAAGTCTTCACCATGTACCTGGCCGTGGCCGTCATCTACTGGATTCTCTGCAGTATCCTGGCGCACTTCCAGAACCGCATGGAAGCGCGGGTCAACCAGCATGACCAGGAGCACTGAAGATGATCGTAGTAGAAGGCCTGACCAAGCAGTTCAAGGGCCAGACCGTGCTCAAGGGCATCGACCTGACAGTCGAGGCCGGTGAAGTCGTCGCCATCATCGGCCCCAGCGGCTCGGGCAAGACCACCTTCCTGCGCTGCCTGAACCTGCTGGAAACACCCGATGCCGGAAAAATCCGCATCGGCGATATCGACATCGACGCCGACCGCCCGCTCAGCAGCCAGCAAAGTGCGATCCGCCGCCTGCGCCAGCAGGCCGGGTTCGTGTTCCAGAACTTCAACCTGTTCCCGCACCGCACCGCCCTGGAGAACGTCATCGAAGGGCCGGTGATCGTCAAGAAGACCCCGCGCGACCAGGCCCTGGAGCTGGGCCGCAAGCTGCTCGCCAAGGTCGGCCTGGCCGGCAAGGAAGACGCCTATCCACGGCGCCTTTCCGGCGGCCAGCAGCAGCGCGTGGCAATCGCCCGTGCCTTGGCGATGGAGCCTGAAGTGATCCTCTTCGACGAACCGACCTCCGCGCTCGACCCCGAGCTGGTCGGCGAAGTGCTGGCGACCATCCGCGGCCTGGCCGAAGAGAAGCGCACCATGATCATCGTCACCCACGAGATGAGCTTTGCACGTGATGTGGCGAATCGGGTGATCTTCTTCGACAAGGGCGTGATCGTCGAACAGGGCGAGGCCAAGGCGCTGTTCGCCAATCCGAAGGAAGAACGCACCCGGCAGTTCCTGCGCAAGTTCCTCGGGACCACTGCTTCGCAAGACTGAAAAGCTCGGCTGGATCTTCGCGGGCAAGTCCCGCTTCCACAGGAGCCGCACCGGTGATGAAGCCTGTGCGGTTCTCTGTGGGAGATTCTATGGTTCTCAGCAAGCCAGTTTCGCCCCTTTGGTGACGTATTCGTCCTGATTTTTCATCAGGGCGAATGCCACCCGCGCGAGCTTTCTTGCCAGGATTACCAGAGCTTGGGTCGTTGCTTTACCCGTGCTCAGATGCTGTTCATAAAGTCCCTTCCAAGCGGCAGATCTGCTGGCAGCCATCGCAGCGTTATGCAATAAGCGACGAATTTCTGAGCAACCTCGCTTGGTAAGGCGGCGGCGTCCATTCTTCTGTCCGGAATCATTAACTC
>NZ_JAYFUI010000050.1:0-4289 GCF_034961125.1 Pseudomonas machongensis
CTGAGAAAGGCCGGCAGGCTGACCGCGTAGGCGACGCTCGCCGACAGCGCCGCTGCGCCCAGCAGGCCGAAAACCCAGGCCTGCTGGACGAAACTGTCCACCGGTACCAGCGCGAGGGCGGCACATCCAAGCGTCAGGCCACTGAAGGCCGAACCACCCAGAAACATCCGCCACCAGGTCGGCTTGGCCTGACGCTCCGGCGAGGCCGCATCGAAGGCCGCCACCTGGATCACCCGCAAGGCCACCAGCGCCAGCAACCAGACCATCCACACGCCGACCAGCAGATAGCGGGCAGGGCTCCACAGCAGCCAGGCGCAAAGCAAGCCGTTGAGCAACATGAACAGGGTGGGCAGCAAGGAGCCCTGGTAAAGCAGGCGGGTCCGCTCGATGGAGAGCTGGGTTGCGAATTGCCTGCGAACGCTCCTTGTCGATTCGGGTGATGCGTCGATCACCACGCAATTCTGGGTCATATGGCAGTGTTCTTATAATGGTCAGCCGCGAACGTGCACGGAGCATACACAAGCGCGAGGCCAGGCCAAACTGCTGTATGTCATGATTTCACAAATGCCCGACCATTTGCCCGCAGCCCCCGCGCCAACCTAGAATGGCCGGATGCACACTGATGACCTCTCCCTACTGCTCAACTCCCTCAACGATGCCCAACGCCAGGCCGTAGCAGCCCCGCGTGGGCGTCAACTGGTGCTCGCGGGCGCCGGCTCCGGCAAGACCCGCGTGCTGGTGCACCGCATCGCCTGGCTGATCCAGGTCGAACAGGCCTCGCCGCATTCGATTCTGTCGGTGACCTTCACCAACAAGGCCGCCGCGGAGATGCGTCACCGTATCGAGCAGTTGCTGGGCATCAACCCGGCTGGCATGTGGGTCGGCACCTTCCACGGCCTGGCCCACCGCCTGCTGCGTGCCCACTGGCAGGAAGCGCGCCTGGCGCAGAATTTCCAGATCCTCGACGGCGACGATCAGCAGCGGCTGATCAAGCGAGTGATCCGCGAGATGGGCCTGGATGAGCAGCGCTGGCCGGCACGCCAGGCCCAGTGGTTCATCAACGGCCAGAAGGACGAAGGCCTGCGCCCGCAGCACATCCAGGCCAGCGGCGACCTGTTCCTGGCGACCATGCGCGGCATCTACGAAGCCTATGAGCAGGCCTGCGAGCGCGCCGGGGTCATCGACTTCTCCGAGCTGCTGCTGCGCGCCCTCGACCTGTGGCGCGACAATCCTGGCCTGCTCGAGCACTACCAGCGCCGTTTCCGCCACCTGCTGGTGGACGAATTCCAGGACACCAACGCCGTGCAGTATGCCTGGCTGCGCCTGCTGGCCGGCGGTGGCGAAAGCCTGATGGCTGTGGGCGACGACGACCAGTCGATCTATGGCTGGCGCGGTGCGAAGATCGAGAACATCCATCAGTACACCGCCGACTTCCCCGACGCCGAACTGATCCGCCTGGAGCAGAACTACCGCTCCACCAGTGGCATCCTCAAGGCCGCCAACGCCCTGATCGCCAATAACAGCGGGCGCCTGGGCAAGGAGCTGTGGACCGATCTGGGCGAAGGCGAACCCCTCACCCTGTACGCGGCATACAACGAGCACGACGAAGCACGCTACGTGGTCGAAAGCATCGAGCGCATCATCAAGGACGGCAACTCGCGCAGCGACATCGCCATCCTCTATCGCTCCAACGCCCAGTCGCGGGTGCTCGAAGAAGCCCTGCTGCGTGAGCGCATCCCCTACCGCATCTATGGTGGCCAGCGCTTCTTCGAGCGCGCCGAGATCAAGAACGCCATGGCCTACCTTCGTCTGCTCGAAGGCCGCGGCAACGATGCAGCACTCGAGCGGGTGATCAACGTTCCGCCACGCGGCATCGGCGAGAAGACGGTCGAAGCGATCCGCGAACATGCCCGCCACAGCCAGCTGTCGATGTGGGATGCCATGTGCCAGCTGCTCGCTGCCAAAGCACTCAAAGGCCGTGCGGCCAGCGCCCTGGGCGGTTTCATCGAGTTGATGGAAAACCTTGCGACCAAGGTCATGGAGATGCCACTGCACACCATGACCCAGACCGTCATCGAGCAGTCCGGGCTGATCATCTACCACCAGGAAGAAAAGGGTGAAAAGGGCCAGGCTCGGGTGGAAAACCTTGAGGAACTGGTCAGCGCTGCGCGCAACTTCGAATCCACTGAGGAAGATGCCGATCTTTCGCCGCTGTCGGCATTCCTCGGTCACGCCTCGCTGGAGGCCGGCGACGCCCAGGCAGACGAGCACGAAGACAGTGTGCAGTTGATGACCTTGCACAGCGCCAAGGGCCTGGAGTTCCCCTACGTGTTCCTGGTCGGCCTGGAAGAAGGCCTGTTCCCGCACAAGATGAGCCTGGAAGAACCTGGCCGCCTTGAGGAGGAGCGCCGTCTGGCCTACGTCGGGATCACCCGCGCGATGCGCCAGCTGATCATGACCTACGCCGAGACCCGGCGCCTGTATGGCAGCGAGACATACAACAAGGTGTCGCGTTTCGTACGGGAAATTCCGGCAGGTCTGGTTCAGGAAGTACGCTTGTCCAATTCGGTCAGCCGTCCTTTCGGCGGTACGCAGACCCAGGCCAGCAGCCTGTTCGCCAACGCTAACATCCCGCAGACGGCGTTCAGCCTTGGCCAGCGCGTGCAGCACTCGGTGTTTGGTGAAGGCGTCATCCTCAACTTCGAAGGGTCCGGGGCACAGGCTCGCGTGCAAGTGAACTTCGACGAAGGCAGCAAGTGGCTGATGCTTGGGTATGCCAAGCTGGAAGCGATCTGAGGACGAGTCGCGCTGACTCGTCCTGCAACGCTCTTTCAGACGCCAGATTCAGACGCGGATTACAGGATCAGGCAAAAGCTCGAAACATTCTTGCGCTAGCCATGTCTCCTAGATCATGTGCACCATGACGCGCGTGCAATCCACAAAACGGGAAATCCCATCTTATGCAACGTTTTCTTAGCATCGCACTGGCGCTCTGCGTCGGCCTGACGCTGAGCCTCGACGCCAACGCCAAGCGCTTCGGCGGTGGCAAGAGCTCGGGCGCTGCGCCTATGCACCAGACCCGCCAGGCCTCCCCAACCACGCCTGCCGCCGCGCCGACCGCTCCAGGCCGTGCACCGGCCGCTGCCAGCGGTGCTTCGCGCTGGCTGGGCCCTCTGGCCGGCCTCGCCGCCGGTGGCCTGCTCGCCTCCATGTTCATGGGAGACGGCTTCCAGGGCATGCAGATCCTCGACTTCCTGATCATGGGCCTGATCGCCTTCCTGGTCTTCCGCTTCATCGCTGCGCGCCGTCGCCAGCAGCAGCCGCAAGCTGCCGCAGCCGCCGGCCACGCTCCTTACCAGCGTGAAGTGCAACAACAGCCTGCGCAATCGATCTTCGGTGGATCGGCCGCGCCTGTCGCCGCCGCGCCAGTCATCAACGCCCCGGCCTGGTTCAACGAGCAGAGCTTCCTGGCCGCTGCCCGCAACCACTTCCAGACGCTTCAGCAGCACTGGGATGCGAACGAGATGGACAAGATCGCCGAGTTCGTTACCCCGCAAATGCTCGAGTTCCTCAAGCGTGAGCGTGCCGAGCAAGGTGATGGCTTCCAGTCCACCTACATCGACGACCTCGACGTGCAACTGGAAGGCGTCGACGACCGCGCCGACAAGACCATCGCTACCCTGACCTTCCGTGGCGTATCGAAGAACTCGCGCTTCGATCAGGGCGAGGCCTTCAGCGAAAGCTGGCACATGGAGCGTGCACAGGGCGAGAACCAGCCCTGGATGCTCGCCGGTATCCGCCAGAACGGCTGATTCTGACGCGCTTCACAGAAAAACCCCGGGCCTGTCCCGGGGTTTTTGCTTTTGCCACACTGGGCTACTAGGGTATAACGCGCAGCGTTGTCATCAAGGTAAGAGGAAGTGAACTGTGGAAGAAGTGATCGAACAACTCCGTGAAGCCAATGAGCCAGTACCCGTGCCCCTGGAGCTTCCCGACGAAGACCAACTGGTCGAAATCGAAGAACAGCTGTTCATCAACATTCCCTTCGTCTTCAAGGAATTCCTGCTGACCGTCAGCGACGTGGTCTACGGTTCCCTCGAGCCGGTCACTGTCACCGACCCGCAGTCGCACACCTACCTGCCTGATGTTGCCGCCAATGCCTGGGATGCCGGCGTACCACGCGACCTGATCCCCCTTTGCCAGGACGGCGACAATTACTACTGCGTCGAGGAAGACGGCACGGTAGTGCTGTGGGATGGCGACGAAGAAATCGTTGGCGAGGAAAGTTG
>NZ_JAYFUI010000051.1:0-3179 GCF_034961125.1 Pseudomonas machongensis
ACCTGGGCGATGGCAGCCGCTTCGGTCTGAGCATCAGCTATTCGCCCGAGGGCGAACCGCTGGAGACCGGCGGCGGTATCTTCAAGGCGCTGCCGCTGTTGGGGAATGCACCGTTCCTGCTGGTCAACGGTGACGTCTGGACCGATTACGACTTCAAGCGCCTGTGCCAACCGCTTCAGGGCCTTGCGCACCTGGTGCTGGTGGACAATCCGGGGCATCACGGGCGTGGCGACTTCCGTCTCGACGGCACGCACGTCGTCGATGGCGACGACGCTCCCGGCACCCTGACGTTCAGTGGCCTGTCGGTACTCGACCCGAAGTTGTTCGAAGGCTGCCAGCCCGGCGCCTTCAAGCTCGCGCCGCTGCTGCGCCAGGCAATGGCGGCCGGGCAGGTGACAGGTGAGCATTATCCTGGGCAGTGGATCGACGTCGGCACTCTCGAGCGCCTGGCCGAGGTCGAGCGCCTGATCGGCGAGCGTGCCTGACATGTGGTGGCCGAGCACAGTGATTGGTGCCGGAGCCGGTTTTGCCGTGGCCAGCATTCCTGGCGCCTTGCTGGGCGCCTTGCTGGGACAGGCCATGGACCGGCGTCTGCGCCTGCAGGGATGGGATGATGTGCGCGAGCGCCTGGGTGGGCGTCCGGCCTTGCGCGATGAAGAGTTGCTGTTCGTGCTGTTGGGGCGTCTGGCCAAGAGTGATGGGCGAGTCGCAGAGGGGCATATCTATCAGGCACGTCAGGAAATGACCCGCCTGGACCTTGCGGAGCCCGCCCGCTTGCGGGCGATCGCGGCATTCAACCGCGGCAAGTCGGGCAAGGACCGTCTGGGGCAGTACCTGCGCCGTATCGGCCAGCAGCCCCACGGCGCCGAAGGTACGCTGCGGGCGTGCTGGCGCATGGTCTGGGCCGATGGCAAGGCGGGGCGGCACGAGCGTGAGCTGTTGCTGGACTGGGGCCAGCAATTGGGCATGAGCCGTAACCAGGTGCAGGCCTTGTCCCAGGAGTACGAGCCGAACCGTTCTGCGGTCGAGGGCGGGGTGATGACCTATGCCGCGGCGCTGCGACTGCTGGGCGTCGAGGCCGATACCGACGGTGATCGGATCAAGCAGGCCTATCGCCGACTGGTCAGCCGGCATCACCCGGACAAGCTGGTCGGTAGTGGTGCAAGCGCGGCTCGGGTGCGTGAAGCGACCGAGCGCACGCGTGAGTTGCATCAGGCTTATGCCCTGGTTCGCAAGCGGCGGGGGATTTGAGGGGCAGGGTGCGGTGGTGAATTCGTCGCGGGCAAGTCGCAGCGGCGAACCGCTGCTCCCACAGGGGGCAACACACCCCGCCCCTTACTGCGCTTCCTGCGGCATCAACCATCCCCGCACCCGACGGAACAGCTGCTCTTGCTCCGCTGCCCTGGCACCCGGCATGGCAATCAGCGACAGCTGCCGATACTGGCTGTCCTTCTCGCGCTTGCTGGCTTGCAGGCGCAGCTTGGCGGCGTTCTGATCGCGGGTGCGGGTCATGACGTAGATGTCGGCGGTGGGCACTTTGAGCGTCGGCACCAGGCTTTCCAGGTCGTGCTTGACCCGTGCCGGTGTCTGCGCCGAGATCAGTGCCAGCTTCTGCACCTGTGGTGGCTGTTTCTCGCTCACATAGCGCGCCGCCCAGTACGCACCGCTGCCATGGCCGATCAAGACGATGCTGTGGGCATTCTGCTGCTGGGCGAAAGCCACGGCAGCATCGACGCGGGCGAAGATGCGGGTGGCGTCGTCGGAGTCGTTCTGCTCGTCGGCCTGCACGGCGTCGGTGCCCTGCGCGGTATCGGCATCGGCCGCCGTGGCCTGGGCGACATTGGCGTTGGCGTCGTCCGGCGTATCCTTGGCCGGGGCGCTGGTGCCCTTGCCTTCTACCTTGTCGGGCTGGGCGGCGGGTGTGTCGGTGGCGCGTGCCTGCGGGCTGTCGGCCAGCAGATCGGGCAAGCTGATGCTCAGGCTGTGCCAGCCGACATCGGGGAACTTGTTGCGCAGCGGGCCGACAGCATTGGGCCAGTCGGCGGTTTCGCCGGCACCGGGCACGATGATCACGGCGCCTTTCGGGGCGCTGTCGTTTGCCGGTTTCCACAGCGCCAGAAAGTTTTCGCCGTCGGCCTGCAGGGTCTTCTGCTCGGCCTTGGGCACCAGGCGTTCCAGAGCCTGGGCGTCTTCCTGGCTGCGTTCGGCAAGGGGCGCGCGCACGGCAGTGGTTTCAGCCGGCGCGGCAGGTTTATCGGGGTCGGCGGCATGGGCCGCGAGCGGTAGGGCCGAGGCCAGGCAGAACATGGCCAGCGTCGTGCGATAAAGTATGAACATGGATCAACCCAAGGCCAGAATGATACCGGCAGCCTAATAGTATTTGCCCGCGACGGCCACGCAGATGGCCGTCATTTGCCAAGACGAGCGTATCGATGAAGCGAATGCGTTGCCTGTTGGTTATCGGCTGGTTGTGCCTGCCCTTGATCGCCCTTGCCAAAGCCCCGGCACCCCCGTCGGTGGTGCTCGAGCCTGCGCAGCAGCAATGGCTCGACAGCCATCGCAGCCTGCGCGTGGGCCTGGTGCTGCAAGCACCCTATGCTCAGTTCGACCGGCGCCTGCAGCAGTTGTACGGGGCCAACGTCGAGCTGGTGAGTTGGCTGGGGCGGGCTCTGAATCTGGACCTGACCTGGCGAAACTTCCCAGACCAGGCTGCTTTGGAGCATGCGTTGCAGGCTGGCGAGATCGATTTTGCTCCAGGCCTTGCTCAAACCCCGGCAAGCCTGCGCCTGTGGCTGTTCAGCGACCCCTACATGCGTGTGCCGCAGTTGTTGGTCGGCCTGCGCAGTGGTGCGCTGGCGGTCGACCTGGAGCAGCTTGGCGCCAGCGACCGGGTGGCCGTGCGCATGCCAAGCAGCCTGGCCGATTACCTGCGTGGCAACTTCGCCAATCTCAACCTGCAGGGCGTGCCCAATGAGCGCGAGGCGCTGCAACTGGTGCTGGGTGCGCAAGCCAGCTACGCCGTGCTCGACGAGGCGCAGCTCAGTCGCCTGTCGCGCGAGAGCGAATTCGGCGACCTGGTGGTCGTGGGCGATATTGGCCTGCCGCAGTTGCTGCGTATCGGCTCGCGCCGCGATTGGCCGCTGCTGGCCGACGTGCTGGAGCGCGGTCTGCAGGCGATG
>NZ_JAYFUI010000052.1:0-8019 GCF_034961125.1 Pseudomonas machongensis
GGTCATTTGACCCAGCCCCAGCGGGGCGGGCGCTACTGACGCCTGGCGTCGGTCAATGTCGGCGCATTCGGCGCGGCAGGGCCTGGCAAGGCCCACGCCTTGATTCTGGATGGAGTACGTTGCCAAAGCAAAAACCCATGCGCAGGACGGCAGCCGATCCACGCGCAAAACGCGTGTCGATCTCGAAAGCAAAGGGCAGGAAGTAAGAAAAGCGTGCAGTAAACTGCTACGGGGCGAGGGCTGACTGTGCCGGTCGTCAATTATTGCGGCCAGTCTGCTCCTGGAATGGGCCAGGCACGCGAGGGCCTTTCGGCAAGCGGTGAAAATACCTGACTGCACAGCGCAGGCGGCGCTTTCAGGTCGCGACTGGCGGACCATGTGACCCTCGTATTATTACTGTTATGGGTTGCGACCGAGCTTAGCCTCGTTCATTTTTTTTCACAACACCTCCGTAAAAAATAAAATACGCCACCATCGCCATAGCCCTTTCCTACAGATTTAGCGGATAATGGCATGCCCTTATATGCAGCAAATCCGCCGTTGATGTGCCATTTCAGGGCATCAGGAGGTTGGCTTGACATCAGTTTGTCTTTTCGATTGACTGGGTCTGCAAGCCCCCCTTGATTGATATTTTTAACAACAAAGGTGTTGCATCATGTCGGTACCCCCGCGTGCCGTTCAGCTTAACGAAGCGAACGCGTTCCTTAAGGAACATCCTGAGGTTCTCTACGTTGACCTTCTGATTGCAGATATGAATGGTGTGGTTCGTGGCAAGCGTATCGAACGCACGAGCCTTCACAAGGTTTACGAGAAAGGCATCAACCTGCCCGCCTCCCTCTTCGCCCTGGATATCAACGGCTCGACCGTCGAAAGCACGGGCCTTGGCCTGGACATCGGCGACGCCGACCGCATCTGCTACCCGATCCCTGGCACCCTCTCCAACGAACCTTGGCAGAAGCGCCCGACCGCGCAACTGCTGATGACCATGCACGAAATCGAAGGCGAGCCGTTCTTCGCCGACCCGCGTGAAGTGTTGCGCCAGGTGGTGAGCAAGTTCACCGACATGGGCCTGACCATTTGCGCCGCATTCGAGCTGGAGTTCTACCTGATCGACCAGGAGAACGTGAACGGCCGTCCGCAGCCGCCGCGCTCGCCGATCTCGGGCAAGCGTCCACAGTCGACCCAGGTCTACCTGATCGACGACCTGGACGAGTATGCCGACTGCCTGCAGGACATCCTCGAAGGCGCGAAAGAGCAGGGCATCCCGGCCGACGCGATCGTCAAGGAAAGCGCCCCGGCGCAGTTCGAGGTCAACCTGCACCACGTGCCCGATCCGTTGAAGGCCTGTGACTACGCAGTGCTGCTCAAGCGCCTGATCAAGAACATCGCCTACGACCATGAAATGGACACCACCTTCATGGCCAAGCCCTACCCGGGCCAGGCTGGCAATGGCCTGCATGTACACATCTCCGTGCTGGACAAAGATGGCAACAACATCTTCACCAGCGAGGATCCCGAGCAGAACGCCGCGCTTCGTCACGCTGTCGGCGGTGTGCTCGAGACCCTGCCCGCATCGATGGCGTTCCTCTGCCCGAACGTCAACTCGTACCGCCGTTTCGGCGCGCAGTTCTACGTACCGAACGCGCCGAGCTGGGGCCTGGACAACCGCACCGTGGCCCTGCGCGTGCCAACCGGCTCGCCGGACGCCGTGCGCATCGAGCACCGCGTGGCCGGCGCCGACGCCAACCCGTACCTGATGATGGCGGCGGTCCTGGCTGGTGTGCACCACGGCCTGACCAACAAGATCGAGCCAGGTGAGCCGATCGAAGGCAACTCCTACGAGCAGCTGGAACAGAGCCTGCCGAACAACCTGCGCGATGCCCTGCGCGAGCTGGACGACAGCGAGATCCTGAACAAGTACATCGATCCGAAGTACATCGACATTTTCGTCGCGTGCAAGGAGAGCGAGCTGGAGGAGTTCGAACACTCGATCTCCGACCTCGAGTACAACTGGTACCTGCATACCGTGTAAACGAAAACGCCGCCCTCAGGGGCGGCGTTTTTCATTGAGGTTCGCGGTGCCTGTGGGAGCGGGCTTGTCCCGCGATAGGGCCGGTACTGACCTACAACGACTTCTCGAAAATCTTCGAATTGCGCTGGTAGTTGTACAGCGAAGCCCGCGCCGCCGGCAGCCGTTCCACGCCACTGGGCTGGAACCCGCGCTCGCGGAACCAGTGCGCCGTACGTGTCGTCAGCACGAACAGGGTATTGAGGCCCAGCTGCCGCGCACGGGTCTCGATACGCTCGAGCAGGTCGTCACCCCGGCCCCCATGCCGGTATTCCGGATTCACCGCCAGGCACGCCAGCTCGCCCGCCTCGGACTCGGCAATCGGATACAACGCCGCACAGGCGATGATCATGCCGTCACGCTCCACCACACTGAACTGCTCGATTTCCCGCTCCAGCACCTCGCGCGAACGGCGCACCAGAATGCCCTGCTCTTCCAGCGGGCTGATCAGCTCGAGCAGGCCGCCCACATCCTCGATGGTCGCCTCGCGGACGATCTCGAACTGCTCCTGGGCCACCAGCGTGCCACCGCCGTCGCGGGTGAACAGCTCGGTGAGCAGCGCACCATCCTCGGCGTAACTGACGATATGGCTGCGCGCTACCCCACCCTTGCAGGCCTCGGCGGCGGCATCGAGCAGCTCGCCCTGATAGTCGCTGCCCAGGCGTTGCAGGTGCGCCGGAACCTGCTGCGGCCGCAGCTCACGCACCAGCTTGCCTTTGTCGTCCAGCAGGCCCGGCTCGGCGCCGAACAGCAGCAACTTGTCAGCGCCCAGTTCGATGGCGGCACGGGTGGCGACGTCTTCGCAGGCCAGGTTGAAGATCTCGCCAGTCGGCGAATAGCCCAGTGGCGACAACAACACGATGGAGCGCTCGTCGAGCAGGCGGCTGATGCCCTTGCGATCGATGCGCCGCACCTCGCCGGTGTGGTGGTAGTCGACCCCCTCAAGCACGCCGATAGGCCGTGCAGTCACCAGGTTGCCGCAGGCCACACGCAGGCGCGAGCCCTGCATGGGCGATGCGGCGATATCCATCGACAGGCGCGCTTCGATGGCCAGGCGCAGGGCGCCGACGGCGTCGATCACGCACTCCAGGGTCGCGGCGTCGGTGATGCGCAGGCCGTGATGGTAATGCGGGGTCAGGCCGCGGGCAGCCAGGCGGCTTTCGATCTGCGGGCGCGAGCCGTGGACCAGTACCAGGCGCACGCCCAGGCTGTGCAGCAGCACCAGGTCGTGGACGATATTGCCGAAGTTGGGGTGATCGACACCATCGCCGGGGAGCATGACCACGAAGGTGCAGTCGCGATGGGCATTGATGTACGGGGAGGCATGACGCAGCCAGTTGACGTATTCGGGCATGACAGGGCCTGTGGATAAGTGAACGAGACGGGTGAAGGCGCACAACGTTCGAAAGTCATCGTCGGAACAGGCTTGCGGTCACGCGCGGTCTCCTCTAGGCAGGAACGAATCAGGTCAGTGGACGTTTAGCTCAGGCAATAGTGCCGGACAAGATCACGCAATAGACGCACGGTAGGCTCGATTCGTGACATTTCAAGGTACTCGCCCGGCTGATGGGCGCAAGCGATGTCGCCGGGGCCGAGCACGATGGTCTGGCAACCCAGCTGTTGAAGATAAGGCGCTTCGGTGCCAAAGGCCACCGCTTCGGCACGATGGCCGGTCAGACGTTCGGCCAGTTGCACCAGCTCGGCGTCGGCGTCCTGCTCGAACGGTGGTACCTCGGGGAACAGCGGCGCATAGTCGATGCGCACTTCATGGCGCTCGGCCACAGGTTTGAGCTTTGCCCGGATAGCCGCACGCAGTTGCTCCACGTCCATCCCTGGCAACGGGCGCAGGTCGAACTCCAGGGCGCACTGGCCACAGATGCGATTGGGGTTGTCGCCGCCGTGGATGCAGCCGAAGTTCATCGTCGGCGTGGGCACGGTGAATTGCGGATTGCGGTAGGTCTGCTGCCACTGCTGGCGCAGGCCCATGAGTTCGCCCATCACCGCGTGCATGGCCTCCAGGGCACTGTGGCCCAGGCTTGGATCCGACGAATGGCCGCTGCGCCCGAGAATATCGATGCGGTCCATGAGGATGCCCTTGTGCATGCGGATCGGCTTCAGCCCAGTGGGTTCGCCGATCACCGCCGCCCGGCCCAGCGGCTGTCCCGCTTCGGCCAGGGCGCGAGCGCCCGACATCGAGCTTTCTTCATCGCAGGTGGCGAGGATCAGCAGCGGTTGCTTGAAGTCGTGCTCCAGCAGCGGGATCACCGCCTCGATCACCAAGGCGAAGAAGCCCTTCATGTCGCAACTGCCCAGCCCTACCCAGCGGCCATCCACTTCGGTGAGCTTCAACGGGTCGCTGCTCCACAACTGTGGATCGAACGGCACCGTATCGCTGTGGCCGGCCAGCACCAGGCCGCCCGGGCCGGTACCGCGGCTGGCGAGCAGGTTGAACTTGCCTGGAGTGACCTCCTGGACCTCGCAACGAAAACCCAGATCGCCCAGCCAGTTGGCGAGCAGGTCGATGACCTGGCGGTTGGACTGGTCCAATGCGGCCTGGGTGCAGCTGACCGAGGGGGCGGCGATCAGGGCGGCGAACTGGTCTTTGAGCGATGGCAACGGCATGCACGGACTCCTCGTAAAGCATGGCGGTCATCATAGCAATGCCGTCCCTTGGCAGGGCAACTCCTGTAGACTCTCCGGCAACCACGCCTTCCTTCGAGCCAGCGATGCACAAAGAAACCGAACTCAAGCTCCGCGCCAGCCGCGAGACCCTTGCCGCCCTGCGCGAGCACCCCTTGCTGAAGAAGCGCAACAAGTCCGGCTGGCAGACCCGCGAACTGCTCAACCAGTACTTCGACACCCCCGACCGCGAGCTCTCTGCAGCCCGCGTCGCCCTGCGCCTGCGCCGCGACGGCGAGGTCATCATCCAGACCCTCAAGTGCCGTGGGCAGAGCGTTGCCGGCCTGTCCGAGCGCAACGAGTACGAGTGGTACCTGGACAAGGTCAAGCTGGACCTGAAGAAACTCGACGCCAGCTGCTGGCCCGAGCAATTGGCCGAGCTGGACAAGAAGACCATCAAGCCATTGTTCACCACCGATTTCACCCGCGAATACGCCGAGATCTCCTGGGGTCGCGGCAAGGCCAAGGTGGTGATCGAAGCCGCGCTCGACCAAGGCTTCGTCATTGCCGGCAAACGCAAGGAAGAAATCTGCGAGCTCGAGCTGGAGCTGCGTGAAGGCGCCCCTGAAGCCCTGCTGGAGCTGGCTGCCGAGCTCTCCGCCACGCTGGCCCTGATGCCCTGCGACATCAGCAAGGCCGAGCGCGGCTACCGCCTGCTCGAGCCAGATAGCTACGAGTTGAGCCTGCCACACACCGAGCTGGACGCCGAAATGGCTGTGGATGACGCCTACGCCGCGCTCGCCTGGCAACTGCTGGGCAGCAGCCAGCGCCTGGCAGAACAGTACCGTCATAACGGCCACTGGCGCCTGCTGCAGGAATGGGTGCAGTGCCTGGCAGAGCTGCGCGCCCTTACCAGCAGTCTGGGCCAGGCCGCGCCACGAGCTACCACCCGTGACCTGCGCGCCCGCCTCGACGCCCTGCTCGAAGACTGGCGCCCGCTGGTACAAGCCGGCAACGAGGACGAAGACATCCGCCGCGCCGCGCCCGAGCAGTTTGCCGAAGAGCTGGAAGACACCCGCTGGGGCCAGTTCTCCCTGGAAACCTCGCGCTGGCTGCTGGCGCGAGCCTGGACCGTGGAGCGCAAGGGCCGCGGCGAGCGCCAGGGCAAGGCGCAACTGGCCAGCTGGCTGCACCACCAGCTGGGTGAAGAAGGCCGCGCGCTGAAACTGCCGCTGTACACCCAGCGCCCAGAGGATCTGGGTGAGCAGTTGCCGCGCATCGAGCAGTTGCTGACCTGGCTGCACCACGCCCGCCAGGTGCTGGAAGTGCCGCAACTGGACCGCCTGTACGGCGATCTGAAGAAGCTGCACGAACTGGCCGAGCAGCCGCTGGCCGAAGAGCAGTCGGACGCGCTGTTCGAAGCCCGCATCGAGCAGGCTCGCGCCATCGACCAGAGCCGCGCCTGGAAACACCTGCTCAAGGTGTAAGCGCGCGTCGGCTTCTTCGCAGGTAAATCGGGGCGCCGAACCGATTTACCTGCGAAGGCCTCAGCTCGATAGCGGCAGGCAGGTGGTGGACTTGATCTCCGACAGCGCCACGATCGAATTCACTTCCTGTATCCCCGGTACGTTCGACAGCTTCTCGAAGAAGAACCGCTCGTAGGCCTCGATGTCCGAGGTGACGATACGCAGCAGGAAGTCGACCGCCCCCATCAGCACATAACACTCCAGTACTTCCGGAAAGCCGCGGATCGCCTCGGTGAACTCGGTGAAGTTCGAACGCCCATGGGCGTTGAGTTTCACCTCGGCGAATATCTGCGTGTTCAGCCCGACCTTCTTGCGGTCCAGCAAGGTGACCTGGGCGCGAATAACCCCTTCATCCTTCAGGCGCTGTATCCGACGCCAGCAAGGTGACTGCGACAGCCCGACACGGTCGGCGATCTGCGCGCTGGACAGCGACGCATCCTCCTGCAGCAGTTCAAGAATGCGCCTGTCGTAGGCATCCAGCTCGCTTTGCATGATTAAGTCTCCAGATGCCAAAAATACGACAATTATTATTCGTCCAACTACAAAACAAGGGCAATCATAGCGAAGAAATGCCGGTTTCGACCTGCGAGAATTTCTCCACATCGAAGGAGACGCTCCATGAATGCACTCGAACGGCACCCCCCCCAGCCCCGTAGCGACGCCTGGGCCGCCAGCGCCCTGCATGGCGAGGTCCGCTACCGCCTCGACATCGAGGCCGAGCCGGACAGCCTGTGCCGGGTACTCAATCTCTTCGCCCTGCAGTTCCTCACACCGCACAGCGTGCAGGTGTGCCAGCGCGACGGCCTGCTGGAGCTGGAGATCGGTATCGACGGCCTCAGCTGGCACCGCGCCGGGGTGATCGCACAGAAGATGCGTAACCTGGTGTGTGTCGGCGAGGTCTTTCTGGAAAGCGTGCCGAAACTGTCTGAGGTGGCGGCGGGCTGACGTCTGCCCCGCAAGATTCGGAAACGCCTTCGCCAAAGCACTGCCCCGCTCTGCAGCTAACCTTGCCTGGGCCTCTCAGCAGCCTCGGCAAGGACGCCGCCATGCACAACCCTCACGATCACAGCCTCGACCTCAAACGCCTCCTCGACACGCTGCTCGCTGAACATCGCCTGGCCCCCGGCGATGCCCTGCGTGCACTCGAACACGCCGCCAGCCAGCCCGGCCACCCGCTCGAAGTCCTCGCCAGCCTGGCCCTGAGCGACTGCCTGCGCCCCGGTCATACCCTGGACCTCGACACCCTGTGCCAATGGCTCGCAGAAAGGGTCGGCCAACCCTTTCTGCGCCTGGACCCGTTGCAGGTCGATCTGGCTCGCGTCGCCGGCCTGATCTCGCCCGCTTTCGCCCAGCGCCACGGCATCCTCGCCGTGGCGCTGGATGCGACCGGCATTACCGTGGCCAGCGCACAGCCCTACCAACGCGAGTGGGAAGCCGACCTCAGCCGCAGCCTAGGCCAGCCGATTCGCCGGGTGCTGGCCAGCCCTGTGCAACTGCGCCAGCTCGGCGACACGTTCCAGCGCCTGTCGCGATCCGTGCAGGGCGCCCACCAGCAGCAGCGCGCAAGCCTGGGCGAACTTGAGCAGCTCCTGGAGCTCGGTGGGCGCAGCACCGCCATCAGCGCCGACGATGCGCACATCGTGCATATCGTCGATTGGCTGCTGCAGTACGCCATCGAGCAGCGTGCCAGCGATATCCATCTCGAACCCCACCACGACGAGGGTCGCTTGCGCTACCGCATCGACGGCCTGCTGCATACGGTCTACCAGTTTCCCGCCGGCGTGGTCCTGGCGCTGGTCAGCCGTC
>NZ_JAYFUI010000053.1:0-43058 GCF_034961125.1 Pseudomonas machongensis
CGCATGGAGAATGATGTCTTAAAGGAGTTAAAGGCTCTGCGGGAGGAGAAGGAGCGAACACGGACGAAAAAGCCCTGATCGTCTGCAAATTCAGACACAGGTATCCGCTGCCTGATCTTCTGCAGATCGTGGGGTTGGCGCGCAGCACCTTCTATTACCAGATCAAATGCCAGCAGAGGCCGGACAAACATGCGGCGCTCAAGGAGTTGGTACAGCAGGTCTATCACCGAGAGAAAGGGCTGTATGGCTACCGCCGCGTTGCCCTGGCGATCAGAAATCAGGGGACCTTGGTTAATAAGAAGGTCATTGAGCGGTTGATGGCTGAATCTGGCTTGCAGTCCATTGTACGCCCGAAGAAGTACCGATCTTATCGAGGCACTGTCGGCAAGGTGGCAATGAATTTGCTGGAGCGTAATTTCGTTGCGCAACGGCCTAATCAGAAGTGGGTGACCGATGTCACCGAGTTTAAAGTGGCCCAGCAAAAGCTCTACCTCTCGCCGGTGATGGACCTGTACAACGGCGAGATCATCGCCTATGAAACAGCCAGCCGGCCTACGTATGGTTTGGTCGGGAACATGCTGGAAAGGGCTCTCGATGGGTTGTGAGAAAAGCCAAAGCTAGTGATCCACTCAGATCAGGGATGGCATTACCAACAGGCCCAATACCGCCACAAGCTCACAGCGCGAGGTGTGAAACAGAGCATGTCTCGCAAAGGCAATTGCCTGGACAACGCTGCGATGGAAAGTTTTTTTGGCACACTAAAGTCAGAGTTTTTCTACCTAAAACGCTTTGAGAGCGTCGAGGAACTGAAGGCAGGGCTGGATGAGTACATCCACTACTACAACCATGACCGCATCAAGCTGAGGCTCAATGGCCTGAGCCCTGTGAGCTACAGGACTCAGGTCACCGGTTAAAACTGTCCAACATATTGGGGGCAGTCCATCCCTGTGGGAGCGGGCTTGTCCCGCAAAGAGGCCGGTAATGCCGGCCTCAATTCCAATCCGTTCCCCCTGGGCGCAACGCCCGCGCATAGCAGAACAGAAACAGATTCCTCACCAGCTCCTTCAGTACTCCAGGCTCACTCGAGTTCAGGCCGTCGAGGTCCAGGTCGCCCTGGTCACGCAGTTCGTCGAGCGCTTCTTCCTCGAGTACGGCACAGACTTCGCCGGTCTCGCGATGGAGGATGCGCAGGTAGGGATGGGGGCGGTCGAGCCAGGCGTCGATCAGGTAGGTCATGGCTATTCTCCTTGGAAAGCGTTCCAGTGAGAATAATTCTTATTATCAAAATAGCAAGTGACTATTGGATTAATTCTGCCGAAGGGTGCAGATGATCCCGTTGCAGGATCTGTCAGGGCCACCCGAGGGCAGCCCTGCAAATAGCCTCAGACCTTGCGCACGAACTCGGACTTGAGTTTCATCGCGCCGATGCCGTCGATCTTGCAGTCGATATCGTGGTCGCCGTCGCACAGGCGGATGTTCTTGACCTTGGTGCCGACCTTGACCACCAGCGACGAGCCCTTGACCTTGAGGTCCTTGATCACGGTGACGGTGTCGCCATCCTGCAGGACGTTGCCGACCGAATCTTTTTTCACCACGTCATCGCTGGCCGTCTCGGCGTCGCCGCTGGCCGACCACTCGTGGGCGCATTCGGGGCAGATCAGTTGGGTGCCATCCTCGTAGGTGTATTCGGAGTTGCAGGCGGGGCAGGGCGGCAGAGTGCTCACTTCGGTTCCTTGGTGTACAGAGGGTTAAAGGCGCACATTGTATAAGGTTTTGCCGCGAAAATGTTTTTTGTCCGCACAAAAGCATTCGCGGGCAAGCCCGCTCCCACAAAAGGCCTGATGTGCACGGGCCCTGTGGGAGCGGGCTTGCCCGCGAATGAAGACGATGCGATCTATCAGTGCGTACGCGCGACCGCAAACTCGCTCAGCTCGACCAGTGCATCACGGTATTCGCTTGCTGGCAGCACTTCCAGGCAGGCGATGGCGCGGGCGACGTAGTCGCGGGCCATCCGTGCGGTGTAGTCGAGTGCGCCGGAGGCTTCGACGGCAATGCGGATCTGCTCGAGGTCTTCCAGGCCGCCCTTCTGGATGGCCTGGCGCACCAGCGCCGCCTGCTCTGGCGTGCCTTCGCGCATGGTGTAGATCAGTGGCAGGGTGGGCTTGCCTTCGGCCAGGTCGTCACCGACGTTCTTGCCCAGGGTTTCGGAGTCGCCCTTGTAGTCGAGCAGGTCGTCGACCAGCTGGAAGGCCACGCCCAGGTGGTCGCCGAAGGTGCGCAGGGCCTCGCGCTGTTCGTCGCTGGCGCCGGCCAGCGCCGCGGCGCTGTGGGTCGAGGCTTCGAAGAGCATGGCGGTCTTGCCGCGGATGACGTCCATGTACACCTCTTCGGTGGTGCTGGCATCACGCACGCGCGACAGCTGCAGCACTTCACCCTCGGCGATCACCCGGGTGGCCTTGGACAGGATCTGCATGACCGGCATCGAGCCCAGTTCGACCATCATTTCGAACGAGCGCGAATAGAGGAAGTCGCCGACCAGCACGCTGGGGGCGTTACCCCACAGGGCATTGGCAGTGGAGCGGCCGCGGCGCATGCCGGACATGTCGACCACATCGTCGTGCAGCAGGGTGGCGGTGTGCAGGAATTCGATGGTCGCGGCCAGCAGGCGCAGGTCGTCGCCTTCACGGCCCAGGGCCTTGCCGCACAGCAGCACCAGCAATGGGCGCAGGCGCTTGCCACCCGCGGATGTGATATAGTCGCCGATCTTCGATACCAGCGGCACGCGCGAGGTCAGCTGCTTCTTGATGATCTCGTCGACGGCGCTGAAATCGTCAGCTACCGCGCGGTAGAAGGATTGGGGTTGCATCGGCTGCTCCATTGAGGTTGCGCGGCATGCTAGGTCGCGGGTCCCGGTGTGTCAAGGCGCGCTGCCTGCACGCTCGGGGCGGCACTTGCAAGGCTTTACCGGGTTGCGTACAATCGCGCACCCTAACTTCCTGGGCAGCACCTGCCTTACGCAATTGCACCGGGCCGTTCCAGCCTTGTGCAGCCATGCCAGCCAATACTCATCATATAAAGCGCTGGGTGAGCAGGATTATCGGAGATTCAAAATGTCCTACGCAGTAATCGTTACCGGCGGCAAGCAGTACAAAGTCGCTGAAGGTGAATTCCTCAAGATCGAAAAACTGGAAGTCGCCACTGGCGAATCCGTGACTTTCGATCGCGTTCTGCTGGTCGCCAACGGTGAAGAAGTCACCATCGGTGCTCCAGTCGTTGCTGGCGCCAAAGTAGTGGCCGAAGTTGTTTCGCAAGGCCGCCACGACAAGGTTCGTATCATCAAGTTCCGTCGTCGTAAGCACCACATGAAGCGCATGGGCCACCGCCAGTGGTTCACCGAGATCAAAATCACCGGTATCCAGGCTTAATCCCCTAGGTCCCCTGAATTTATTTGGAGAATTGAACCATGGCTCACAAGAAGGCTGGTGGTAGTACTCGTAACGGTCGCGACTCAGAATCGAAACGCCTTGGCGTGAAGATGTATGGCGGCCAGGTTATCAAGCCGGGCAACATCATCGTCCGTCAGCGCGGCACCGAATTCCACGCTGGCTACGGCGTTGGCATGGGCAAGGATCACACCTTGTTCGCCAAGATCGACGGCGTGATCAAGTTCGAGAAGAAAGGCGAGTTCAACCGCCGTTACGTGAGCATCGTCGCCGCTTAATCGCGACGTCGCTCCAGAAGCCCCGTCATGCGACGGGGCTGTTTCGTTTGTGGTGAGCCTCTTGCAAAGCTGTTTGTCTGGGCTGCCGGCGTTGGTTTCTGATGATACGGGGCCGCCGCGCTCATTTTTGCAAGAGCCTCAGGGTTTTCTGGTTTTCAGCTCGTCGTCCGACGAGAGGCGGTTTTGAATGAAGTTTGTTGACGAAGTATCGATCCGGGTAAAAGCCGGTGACGGCGGTAACGGTTGCATGAGCTTCCGCCGCGAAAAATTCATCGAGAACGGTGGTCCCAACGGCGGTGACGGTGGCGACGGCGGCTCGGTGTACATGGTGGCCGACGAGAACCTCAACACCCTGGTCGACTACCGCTACACCCGCCACCACGAGGCCCAGCGCGGCCAGAATGGCGGCAGCACCGATTGCACCGGCAAGAAGGGCGAGGACCTGTTCCTGCGCGTGCCGGTCGGCACCACGGTGATCGATGCCTCCACCCAGGAAGTCATCGGCGACCTGATCACCCCGGGTCAGAAGCTGATGGTCGCCCAGGGCGGCTGGCACGGTCTGGGCAACACCCGTTTCAAGTCGAGTACCAACCGTGCGCCGCGTCAGACCACGCCTGGCAAACCAGGCGACCAGCGCGACCTGAAGATGGAATTGAAAGTGCTCGCCGACGTCGGCCTGCTGGGCCTGCCGAACGCTGGCAAGAGCACCTTCATTCGCGCCGTCTCGGCCGCCAAGCCAAAGGTGGCCGACTACCCGTTCACCACCCTGGTGCCGAACCTGGGCGTGGTCAGCGTCGACCGCTGGAAGAGCTTCGTCATCGCCGACATTCCCGGCTTGATCGAGGGCGCCTCCGAAGGTGCCGGTCTGGGTATCCGCTTCCTCAAGCACCTGGCCCGTACCCGTGTGCTGCTGCACCTGGTCGACCTCGCGCCGCTGGACGAGAGCAGCCCGGCCGATGCCGCCGAAGTGATCATCAACGAGCTGGCGCAGTTCAGCCCGGCGCTGGTCGATCGCGAGCGCTGGCTGGTGCTGAACAAGGCCGACATGCTGATGGAAGACGAGCGTGACGAGCGTGTGAAGGAAGTCGTTGATCGCCTGAACTGGGATGGCCCGGTCTACGTGATCTCGGCGATCTCCAAGCAGGGCACCGAGAAGCTCAGCCACGACCTGATGCGCTTCCTCGAAGACCGCGCCGACCGCCTGGCCAACGACCCGGCCTACGCCGCCGAGCTCAACGAACTCGACCAGCGCATCGAAGACGAGGCCCGTGCCCAGCTTCAGGCCCTTGACGACGCTCGTACCCTGCGTCGTACCGGCGTCAAGAGCGTCCACGACATCGGCGACGATGACGACTGGGATGACTTCGAGGACGACGAGGACGGCCCGGAAATCATTTACGTGCGCGACTGACCGGTTGCAGTACACTGGACGCCGCTCTTCGAGCAGTGTGCCGTGATCAGGCTTGGGCGTTGAGCCCATCGCGGGACGAGCCCGCTCCCACAGGTCCGCTGCGATCCTTGTGGGAGCGGGCTTGTCCCGCGATGGCCTCAACACCCTCTCACGGTACGCCGCTCAAATGAGCGGCGTTTTGGTATCTACAGATTCGACATAGGTTGGAAGAGAAGATGCGAAGCAAGGTGACGGGCGCCAAGCGCTGGGTCGTGAAGATCGGCAGTGCGCTGCTGACCGCCGATGGCAAGGGCCTCGACCGTGGTGCGATGGCGGTCTGGGTCGAGCAGATGGTCGCACTGCGTGAAGCGGGCGTGGAACTGGTATTGGTCTCCTCCGGGGCCGTGGCCGCAGGCATGAGCCAGCTGGGCTGGACCACGCGACCGAGTGCGATGAACGAGCTGCAGGCGGCCGCCTCGCTCGGCCAGATGCGCCTGGTGCAGGCCTGGGAGTCGAGCTTCGGCGAGCACGGCAAGCACACCGCACAGATCCTCCTGACCCACGACGACCTCTCCGACCGCAAGCGCTACCTCAATGCCCGCAGCACCCTGCGCACCCTGGTCGACCTGGGCGTGGTGCCGGTGATCAACGAGAACGACACCGTGGTCACCGACGAGATCCGCTTCGGCGACAACGACACCCTGGCCGCGCTGGTGGCCAACCTGGTCGAGGCTGACCTGCTGGTGATCCTCACCGACCGCGACGGCATGTTCGACGCCGACCCGCGCAACAACCCTGAAGCCCAACTGATCTACGAAGCCCGCGCCGACGATCCGTCGCTCGACGCCGTAGCGGGCGGTACCGGTGGCGCCCTGGGGCGCGGTGGCATGCAGACCAAGCTGCGTGCCGCACGCCTGGCTGCGCGCTCCGGTGCCCACACCATCATCATCGGTGGCCGTATCGAGCGTGTGCTCGACCGCCTGAAGGCCGGTGAGCGCCTGGGCACCTTGCTGTCGCCTGAGCGCGGCATGCTCGCTGCGCGCAAGCAGTGGCTGGCTGGCCACCTGCAGACCCGCGGCACCCTGGTGCTCGATGCTGGCGCTGTGAAGGCCCTGCGCGAATCGAACAAGAGCCTGTTGCCGGTCGGCGTGAAGACTGTGCAGGGCAGTTTCCGCCGTGGCGAGATGGTGGTCTGCGTCGGACCCGATGGCCTGGAAGTGGCCCGTGGCCTGGCCAACTACAGCGCCCTGGAGGCGCAGAAGATCATCGGCCAGCCGTCGGACGCCATCGAAAGCCTGCTGGGCTACAGCGCCGAACCCGAGCTGGTGCACCGCGACAACCTGGTCCTGGTCTGAAGGAGACGCCCATGCTGAAAAGGATGTTTGCCGTGGCAGCGCTGATGCTGCCGATGCTGGCCGGCGCCGAGGAAATCGGCCAGGTGTCCACCGTGTTCAAGTTCCTTGGGCCCAACGACCGCATCGTGGTCGAGGCGTTTGACGATCCCAAGGTCGAGGGTGTGACCTGCTACCTTTCGCGAGCCAAGACCGGCGGCGTGAAGGGTGGGCTGGGGTTGGCGGAGGACCGCGCGGAGGCATCGATCGCCTGCCGTCAGGTCGGGCCGATCAACTTCAAGGGTGAGCTCAAGGATGGCGAGGAGGTGTTCAAGGAACGCACCTCGCTGGTGTTCAAGACCATGCAGGTGGTGCGTTTTCTCGACAAGAAACGCAACACGCTGGTGTACCTGGTGTACAGCGACCGGATAGTCGAAGGTAGCCCGCAGAATGCGGTGACGGCGATTCCGATCCTGCCTTGGGCGCATGCCCAATACACGACGCAGCTCCCCCTGTGGGAGCGGGCTTGCCCCGCGATAGGGCCCGACCTGGCGGCGAGGTTGCCAAGTCGGGCCCTATCGCGGGGCAAGCCCGCTCCTACAGGAATGGGCCGCGGTTGCCTCAGGCCAGCTCTTCGGCCTGATCCTCACGCACGATTGCCTTCACTTCATCCCGGCGGCTGATGTACTTCCAGTCCGCCTCGTCGATATAGATCCCGTTCGGCCCGCTGCCGCCTTCCAGGTCGATCGCCACGCGCGCCGACACCTGCGGCTTCACGCTCGCCAGAATCGGCACGAAGCCCAGTTGCTGACTGGTCTCCAGCAGCGCTGCCTGGTTGCGTTCGTCGATGTCCGCCGCTTCGTCGAGGTAGTAGGGCAGGCGGATGCGCCCGGCCAGGTCGCGGTCCATCAGGTGCAGCAACAGGTACATGTTGGTCAGCGCCTTGATGGTCATGGTGGTGCCGTTGGACGCGGCGCCGTCGATGTCGGCGTGGATCACCGGCTGGCTGTTGATCTTGGTGATCTCGAAGGCCAGCTCGAACAGGTCTTTCAGGCCCAGCTGGTTGTGGTTGGCCGCCACCAGCCGCGCCAGGTACTCCTTGGCCTCTTCGTTCTTGTGATCCTGCTCGGCGCTCTGCGTGAGGTCGAACACCGACAGCGTTTCGCCTTCCTCGTACTGGCCGGCACTGTGGATGATCTGGTCGATGTGCTTTAGCGCTTCCTTGTTTGGCGCCAGCACCACGCGGAAGCTCTCCAGGTTGGACACCTGGCGCTTGTTGATCTCGCGGTTGAACAGCGCCAGCTGGTGCTCGAGGCTGTCGTAGTCGCTGCGGATGTTGCGCAGGGTCCGGGCGATGTCGGTGACTGCCGCGCGGCGCGCCTTGGCCAGGGTGAGGGCTTCTTCAGTGCGGTGCGAGTAGGCGTTGATCAGCAGCATCAGGCGACGTTCCATGTCGTCTTCGCTGTCGAACTTGGCCACGCCTTTCAGGCGCACCTGGGCGTACAGCGCCTCGATCTGGTTGTCGACGCGCTGCAGCGCCTGCCAGCTGTCCTGGTAGTCGTTCAGCAGCGGCAGCAGGTTGTCCATCGAGTCGTCGACCGGCTCCATGAATGGCGTGCCGAACGGCAGGTCGGCCGGCAACAGTTGGCGGCGGCGCAAGGCGTCGTCCAGGGTGCGCTGCTTGGCTTCCATGTCGGCGATCTGGCGGCCGACCAGTTGCAGCTTGGCCGACAACTGCTGGACGCGTTCGGTGAAGGCGTCGCTGGAGCGCTTGAGCTCGTCCTGGGCGGCTTCGAACTGCGCCAGTTGCTCCATCTTCTCTGGCTCTTCGGCGCTCAGTGTCTCGGTGCGGCGGAAGTCCTCAAGGGCCTTCTGTGCATCCAGCACCTGCTGGTACAGCGCCTCGGTCTGGGCCTTGCTCGCGGCGCGGTCCAGGGCCACGGCCTGCTGGGTCTTGAGCTGCTTGAGCTCCTTTTCCAGGCGTTCTTTCTGGTCGCGCAGGGCCGCACGGTCGGCCAGTGCCTGCAGCGCTGGCGGCTCGATGTGCGACAGGTCGATGGACAGGCCCGGCACTTCGAAGCGCTCGCCCTTGAAGCTGTCGAGCACGCCTTCAAGCGTCTTGACCCACAGGTCGCTGTCGTCCAGTTCGATGCCCCGGTCACCCAGCGGCAGGCTGAACAGCGCGCCGTTGAACAGGCGCATCAGGCGGTCGACGTCTTGCTGCGAGAACTCTTCGCGCAGGCGTGCGTAGCTGTTGTTGTCGGCGTGTTCGAGCTGCTGCTTGACCGCCTTGACGCGTTTTTCGAGGTCGCGCACGCGTTCGTCGAGGTCTTCGGCGGAGAACTGGCGCGACTGCGCCAGGGCGCCGGCCAGCTCGTCGTGGGCGTCCTTGGCGGCGAGCAGTTGCTGCTCCAGGACCTTGACGTCATCGACCAGGGCGAAGCGGTGCTTGAGCACCGACAGCTCGCCGAGCCAGCGCTGGATGCCGGTGATCTCGCGTTCCAGGCGCATCAGCTCCTGGGTGCCGCCACGCTGGTCGTTCTGCAAGCTATCCTGCTCGGCGCGGTAGTGCTCGGCCTGGATCACCAGCTCTTCCTTGCGCGCTACGGCGTAGTCCTGCCAGGTGCCGAGCAGGCTGTCGAGCAGGGGGGAGAGACGGTGCAGCTTGCCGCGCAGGATGTCGCGCTGGGCCACGCCGCCGGCAAGTGCTTCGACCAGCGGGCCGGCAGCGACCAGGGCGTTGTAGTCCTGCTCCATGCGGCGCACGTCGCGGAAGGCTTCTTCACAAGCCGCAATGTAGTCGACGCTGCCCGAGCGCAGGCTGTGCTCGAAGGCATCGAGGAACAGCTGCTTGAGCTTGGCGGCAGTGATCTCGCGCATGTGCAGCAAGTTGATGAACAGCGCGCGGAAGGTCTTCAGGCTCTGCTCGCTGGTCGAGCGCAGCGGGATCAGGGTGAGGTCCAGCGGCACCGAGGTGTGGCCGCCGACCAGCAGCCGGCGCAGTTCGTCCGGCTTGAGTTCGTAGGCCTTGAGGCCGTTGCGCTCGAGGTTGGTGAACAGCTCCTTCTGGCGCAGGCAGGTGTCGTCTTTCTGGTAGTGAGCCAGGTCCAGCTCACCCTGGTAGGCGAAAAACTGGTGGCCGAAGCCGCCGCCCGGGCCGCGCCCGACCACGCCGATCACGTGCGGGCCGTGGGGCAGGTTCAGTTCGCAGAGGATGTAGCTGGTGTCGCTGGCGAAGTAGAAACGCCGCGATTGCTCCAGGCTGTACTTGCCGAAGCTCATGTCCGACATGCGCGCCAGGATCGGGAATTGCAGGGCGTTGATCGATGCCGATTTACCCAGGTTGTTCGCGCCATAGACCGACAGCGGATGTTCCAGCGGGAACAGGCCGAGGCTGTAGCCGGCGGTGTTGAGCAGTGCGAAGCGGCGAATGCCGTAGCGTTCCTGGCTCATGCGTCAATCTCCTGTTGCTCTTCGCGGATGGCCCGGGCCAGGGCGTCCTCTTCGCTCTCTTCGCCCTCGAAGGGGGTGAGGTCGAGCGGATCGTCGGTGCGGTTGAGTTGTTCCGGGGTTTCTTCCTCGACCAGCACCGGGACCGGCAGCGGCAGGTCGCTGTGCAGGGTGGCGGCCAGGTCGCGGTCCTGCTGGACCGACAGGCACACATCGAGGAAGCGGTGCATCGGCGGCAGGAAGCGGTAGATGCCGCCTTCTTCGTGGGCGAAGCCCAGCTGGGTCATGCGGCGCAGGATCTTCTCTTCGAGCTCCTCGACCGTCTGCACTTCGGCCTGCAGGAACAGGTCGCGGTATTTCTCCAGCAGCGAGGGCAACTCGTCGCGGCCGATGCTGCCGCCGTCGAGCACGGCCATCGGGTCGCGGCCCTGGTCGGCCAGGTGCTCGACCAGGATGAAGGTGAACAGCGACAGGCGCTGGGCGGTCTTGTTGACCTGCGCGGCGGCCTGCTCGGGGACGAAGTAGTAGAAGCCACGGGTGTCGCAGACCAGCTCGAAACCGAGCGCCTTGAACAGGGTGCGGTACTGGTCCTGGAAGTTCGACAGTTGGGCGTACAGTTCCGGGTCGCGGCGGCTGACGTGGAAGCCCTTGAACAGCTCGCGGAAGATCGGCGCGAGCTGGGACAGTTCGGAAAGATCAAGATGCATTGGCTGGGCTCGCGGTGGATTCGGTGGCTGCCGGTTGTTGTTCGCGGCTGGATGTCAGGGCGAAGGAACGCAGGCTGACCAGGTGTTCGCGGGTGGTGTAGTCCTGGCGCTGCAGGCGCTCGCGGCTGAAGCGCTTCTCGCGAGAGAGGCGCGAGAACCAGTACAGCAACTCGTCGGTGGCGCCTTCGGGTTCCTGCTCCAGCAGCCAGACCATCAGGTCGGGCAGCGGCAGGGCGTCTTCGCAGCGCTCGAGCATTTCCTTGACCGTACGCGGCGCGCGTGGCAGTGGGCCCTTGTGGGTCTTGTGCGCCTTGGGGAAGCGCGCAGGCTTGGGCTCGAAGCGGGCCAGGGCATAGACATAGGCCTCGACCTGGCTGGCGCTGCCGAGGAAGGTGCTTTGCGGACGGGTGAACATCGGCATGGCCGCTTGCGGTACGGCATCGATGCCTTTCTTGCGGATCACCGACAGCGCCAGTGCCGCGCCGCGGGTGACGGCGTTGTGCCGGCGCGCTTCCTCGCGCAGCGGCAGCAGCAGCTCGCGGGCGTGGCGCAGGGTGAGCTGTGCGCTGGTCTGCATCTCGAGGATGCGCGCGTGGGTGCGCAGCAGCATGTCGTCATCGACCAAGTGGCCGAGGCGCGCCTGCTCGCCCAGCAGGCGCAGCAGCACGGTCTCGACCTTGCGTACGCCCTGCTCGAAGGCACCGTCGGCGTTGACCAGCTGGATCATCGGCTCGACGTATTCGTCCCAGGTCGCTAGCACTTCGGCGTAGCGCTGGCGCAGCGGGATCTGGCGGTTGCTGGTCTTGGCCCGTTCGGCCACCGCGACCAGCGCCTGTTCGTCGTTATCGAGCTTCTTCAGCACATCGCGCACGCGCATGTCGAGCAGGCGCAGCTGGCGCGCCAGGTCGTCGCTGTCGCGGTTGTCGAAGGCGTCCTGGATGTGCCCGGCCAGGCGCTCGAGGTGGCGCAGGTAGGCTTCGATCTCCAGGCACAGGCCCAGGCGGTGCTCGCGACGCAGGTAGGCGAGGAAGTCGTGGATCTGCGCGTTGAGCTCGAAGCGGTTCGGGCTCTTGGCCACCGGGACCAGGATATCCAGGCGAATCCACACGTCGAGCAACTGGGTGATGTCCTGCGGCGTGCTCTCCACCTGCTGGCGGGCCAGTTGCTGACGCAGCTCGACCAGGCTCAGGGTGCCCTGGTCGAAGCGCTCGCACAGCGGCTCGATCAGGGCCCAGTGTTCGGCTAGGGCGCGCAGGACGCGCTTGGGTTCGATCATTGGCGGGTCGACTCTTGCCAAATAAAAGGGGCGATTGTACTGCATACGGGGGGGAGGATTTCACCCCTTGGTCCGGGATTTGCGTTGATCTGTGCCAGCCTCTTCGCGGGCAAGCCCGCTCCTACAGATACAGCGCCTGCCCCGTGGGAGCGGGCTTGCCCGCGAAGAGGCCGACAGAGGCAATAAATTTCCGCCAGCCTGTTGCGGCACGCCGCCGCCAACAGCGTTAGAATGCCCGACTGAACCAAACCCCCGGATACTCGAGCCTTGCTGACCGAACCCCGCCGCCGCGCCTACCTTTCCGCCATGCAAGTGGTGCACTGGCTGCCGCGTGCCGAACTGCCGTTCGCCGCGCCTTCGCGCCCCGAGCTGCTGTTGCCGGTGGCGCCGGTCGAGGATCTGGATGTCGAGGTGCAGCCTGTGCGCCAGGCGCCTGCGCAGGGCGAAGCCGCGCCGGCCCATGCCCGTTCCGGCGAACGCCCGAAAATCGAGATCCCACGCCCCGGCAGCACGCCCAAGCCCGTTGCCAAGTCGGTCGAGCGCGAAGAGGAAGCCCCCAAGGCCGCACGCCCAGCCCCGGTGCCGCCGCCGCGTTTCGCCCTGCAGCTGCTGCGTGCCGGCACCTGCCTGTTGCTGGTGGAACTCGCCACCGGCCAGCCGTTCCAGAGCCGCGACCCTTCTTACCTGTTGCTCAAGGACATGCTGCGCGCCGCCGGCCTGCCGGACGCGCCGCAGATCATCGGCGAGCCGGTGCGCTGGCCGCTGTTCGTGCGCGGCAACATGGAGCAGGGGCCGGAGGCTGCGCGTGATTTCGTCCAGGGTTTCATCCAGGCCCGCCTCGAAGAGGCCCCCTGCACCTGCCTGTGGCTGATCGGCCTGCCAGCAGTGCGGTTTGCCGGCGACGCCGATGCCCAGGCCTACTACCAAGCACTGAAGATCGATGGCCTGGGCGACGTCTGGGCGTTGCCGGGTCTTGAACTGTTGATGGACGAGCCGCAACGCAAGGCGGACGTCTGGAAAGCGATGCGCCAGCTGATGGCGCGCTGGAAGAGCGTTGAATGAGTGACTCGATCAGTTTCCGCCCGATGACCGAGGCGGATCTGGATAACGTGCTGAAGATCGAATATGCCGCCTTCAGCCACCCCTGGACCCGCGGGATCTTCCAGGATGCGCTCAAGTCCTACGAAGTGTGGCTGATGTTCGACGGCCAGCAACAGGTCGGGCATGGCGTGATCAACGTGATCATCGACGAAGCGCACCTGCTCAACATCACGGTCAAGCCGGAAAACCAGGGGCGCGGCCTGGGTTTGCGGCTGCTCGAACACCTGATGGCGCGAGCCTGGCAGCTCAATGGGCGCGAGTGTTTCCTGGAAGTACGTGCCAGCAACCAGTCGGCCTATCGTTTGTACGAACGCTACGGATTCAACGAAATCGGTCGGCGTCGGGATTACTACCCGGCCGCTGGCGGACGTGAAGACGCCCTGGTGATGGCCTGCACCCTGTTCGAAGAGTGACCGCCTGCACGGCTACCAGCCGAACAGCTCACAAGCGTTGCGTGTACTGGCCGCGGCCAGCGCAGCGCACTCCACGCCCATGACCTCGGCCAGCGCTCGGGCGATATCGGGCAGATGTTCGGGGCTGTTGCGCGCACCGGGGTGCATCACCGGCGCCATGTCTGGGGCGTCGGTTTCCAGTACCACGCTCTCCAGTGGCAAGCGTGGCAAGGTCTTGCGCAGGCGGAAGGCTTGCGGCCAGGTGGCGGCGCCACCCAGGCCCAATTTGAATCCGAGCTTGATGTATTCGCGCGCTTCTTCGTAGCTGCCGGCGAAGGCGTGGATGATGCCTGCGCGTACGGGCTTGTAGCGCTTGAGCGTGGCGATCACCTGGGCATGGCTGCGGCGTACGTGCAGCAGCGCAGGCAAGTCGAAGTCGCAGGCCATCTGCAATTGCGCTTCGAACAAGGCCTGCTGGCGTGCCTTGTCGAGCTCGGGCAGGTAATAGTCCAGGCCGAACTCGCCGACCGCGCACAGGCGCGGGTCGCCCCGCAGGCGTTCGAGCCACGCACGCAGTTGCGCCAGGTGCTCGGGCTGATGCTGCTCGAGGTACACCGGATGCAGGCCGAGGGCGGCTGGCAGGCGTGTGTCGCTGCAGGCCAGGTCCCAGACTCGCTGCCAGTTGCCCTGATCCACCCCCAGTACCACCATGCGCTCGACCCCCAGCGCCGCGGCGCTGGCCAGGAGGCGCTCGCGGTCGGCGTCGAAGTCGGGGAAATCCAGGTGGGTGTGGGTGTCGATCAGGCGCATGTTCAGGCCGAGATGCGCTGCTTGAAGGTTCGCGCCACGGCGTGTACGCCGGGGGCGTAGGTCTTCTGCTCGATGGCGGCCAGGGCCAGTTCCAGCGCGGTGGCGGCGATCTGGCCGTGCTGTTGGGCCATGGCGTTGACTGGCAGCGGCAGGAAGTCGAGCAACTGGTTGTCGCCGAAGGTGCCCAGTTGCAGCTCGCGTGGCTCGCTGGCACGGGCTTGCAGGGCATCGAAGACGCCTTGCAGCAACACATAGGAGGTCGTCACCAGTGCATCGGGCAGGTCGCCGAGCTCGTCGATCAGCGTTTCCATCAGGCGCTGGCCACAGGCGCGGCTGAAGGCGTCGCCTTCGTAACGGCGAACTTCGCCATCAAAACGCTGCAGGGCCTCGTCGAATCCTCCGGCGCGGGCCTGGCTGACTGACAGCTCCGGACGCGCACCGATCAGGGCGATGCTGCGAGGCTTGCTGCCCAGCAGGCTTTCGGTGAGTTGGCGGCTGGCCTCGCGGTCGTCGCTGATCACCGAGCAGAAGTGCGCGGGGTCGAGGCGACGGTCAATGGCAATCACTGGCAGGCCCTTGCTCTGCATTTCGCGATAGCTGTCATCTTCCGGCGGCAGGCAACTGGCGACGAACAACGCATCGCAGCGGCGAGCGCGGAACAACTGCTGCAGCTGGCGTTCGCTTTCGGGCTGGTCATCGCTGCTGGCGATCAGCAACTGGTAGCCACGGGCTCGCGCGCCTTGTTCGAGCTGCTTGGCGATGCGTGCGTAGCTGGGGTTTTCCAGGTCCGGGAGGATGAAGCCGAGGGTACGTGTGTGCCGGCTGCGCAGGCCCGCCGCCTGGGGGTTGGGCGTGAAGTCGTGGGCCTCGACCACCGCGCGCACTCGCTCGACGGTGGCGTTGCTGATGCGCTGCTGTTCGGCCTTGCCATTGATGACGTAGCTGGCAGTGGTCACGGAAACACCGGCCAGACGTGCGATATCGCTGAGTTTCACCGCATTTTCCTTGTTATTACCGGGGCGGCCAGGGGCGCCTGATCGGGTAGTCTTACTCAGAATTGTGTCCAAGTGCAGGCGACCATTGTCGCAATTGTTCCGACAAGCTGGGGCTTTTTCCTACGCAGATTATCGAGTAACGTGGCCGCCTGGTCAGATTAAACGTTTCAGCATCCGATCGAACGGGAACTGCCCCTGAGCCCGCGGGTGAAAAAACGCGTTGAATCCCACAACAATAACCTCAGTCCCGAACGACGGGTACTGCAAAAGGAGAAGGTCATGCTCGAGCTCGCGAGAGAGCAGATAGCCATGGGCCAGGTCGCCAGCGATAAAGCGGCGGCATTGCGCTTGCTGGCCGATCGGCTGGTCAGCGACGGTCTGGTCGCCGAGGGTTACCTACAGGGCCTTGAGGCGCGCGAGGCGCAGGGCTCGACCTTTCTCGGCCAGGGCATCGCCATCCCCCACGGTACCCCGCAGACCCGCGACCTGGTGTTTGCCACCGGTGTTCGCCTGTTGCAGTTTCCCGAAGGGGTGGACTGGGGCGACGGGCATATCGTCTACCTGGCGATTGGCATCGCCGCGCGCTCTGACGAACACCTGCGCCTGTTGCAACTGCTGACGCGCGCCCTGGGTGAAACCGACCTGGCCGAGGCGCTGCGCCGCGCCAGCTCCGCCGACGCACTGCTCAAGCTGTTGCAGGGGGCGCCGCGCGAGCTGGCGCTGGATGCACAACTGATCGGTCTGAACCTGCCCGCCGAAGACTTCGCTGAACTGGCCTGGCGCGGTGCGCGCCTGCTGCAGCGTGGCGGCTGTGTGGACAGTGGTTTCGCAGCGCTGTTGCAGCAGGCCGAGCCACTTCCGCTGGGAGAGGGGCTGTGGTGGTTGCACAGCGAGCGCGAGGTGCTGCAGCCGGGCCTGGCGTTCGTGACCCCGCAGCAGCCCCTGCGGCATCGCGATCAGCCCTTGAACGGTCTGTTCTGCCTGGCCAGCCTTGGTGCTGCGCATCAGGCCTTGCTCGAGCGTCTTGGTCAGGTGCTGATCGAAGGGCGTGGGCAGACCCTCTACCAGGCCACCAGCAGTCGCGATGTGTTGCAGGTGCTGGGCGGCGAGGCGCCGCCCGACTGGCCCAGCGTGCGCGTGATACTGGCCAACCCCCATGGCCTGCATGCCCGCCCGGCGAAGGTGCTGGCGCAACTGGCCAAGGGCTTCGAGGGTGAAATCCGCATTCGCCTGACCGATAGCGGCCATCCGGGCGTGTCGGTGAAAAGCCTGAGCCGCCTGCTGTCACTAGGGGCCCGGCGTGGGCAGGAACTGGAGCTGATCGCCGAGCCGGCCATCGCCAGTGATGCCCTGCCGCTGTTGCTGGAAGCCATCGAACAGGGCCTGGGCGAGGACGTCGAACCGTTGCCGGCGCTTGCCCTGCCGGTCGCCGAGGTGGTGCGCGACACCTTGCAAGCGCCGCTGCCCGGTAGCCAGGTCCAGGGCGTCGGTGCAGCGCCAGGCATCGCCAGCGGGCCGGCCCATGTGCGCATTGAGCGCCAGATCGACTATCCGCTGCGCGGCGAATCCTGCGCTCAGGAGCGTGCCAGGCTGCGTGCTGCCCTGGCGGCGGTCGACGCCGAGCTGCAGACACTGGTGCAGCGCAGCGACAAGGCCATCGGTGAGATCTTCATCACACACCAGGAGATGCTCGCCGACCCGGCACTGGGCGATGAGGTGGATCTGCGCCTGGCCCAGGGCGAAAGTGCCGCAGCGGCGTGGATGGCGGTGATCGAGGCGGCCGCCAGCCAGCAGGAGGCGCTGCGCGATGCGTTGCTCGCCGAACGTGCCGCCGACCTGCGCGACATTGGCCGAAGGGTGCTGGCGCAGCTGTGTGGCGTCGCCGAGCAGGCCGAGCCGCAACAGCCCTATGTGCTGGTGATGGCTGAAGTCGGGCCGTCCGATGTGGCGCGTCTCGACCCGGCGCGGGTTGCTGGCATCGTGACCGCGCAAGGAGGGGCCACCGCACACAGTGCCATCGTCGCCCGCGCCCTGGGCATTCCGGCGGTCGTCGGTGCCGGGGCGGCGATCCTGCTGGTGGAGGCGGGCACGCCGTTGTTGCTTGACGGCCAGCGCGGCAAGGTCAGCGTTGCGCCAGCTGCCGATGAGCTGCAGCGTGCGTTGGCCGAACGCGATCAGCGTGAGCAGCGTCTGCAGGCCGCCTGGGCGAATCGCCATGAGCCTGCCGTGACCCGCGATGGCCATGCCGTCGAAGTCTTCGCCAACATCGGTGACAGCAGTGGCATCGACAAGGTGGTGGAGCTTGGCGCCGAAGGTGTCGGCCTGTTGCGCACCGAACTGATCTTCATGGCCCATCCGCAACTGCCGGATGTCGCCACCCAGGAAGCGGAGTATCGCCGCGTGCTCGATGGCCTGCAGGGGCGCCCGCTGGTGGTGCGCACCCTCGATGTGGGCGGTGACAAACCCTTGCCCTACTGGCCGATCGCCGACGAAGACAACCCTTTCCTCGGCGTACGTGGCGTGCGCCTGACGCTGCAGCGTCCGCAGGTCATGGAGGAGCAGTTGCGCGCCTTGCTGCGGGCGGCCGACGACCGGCCACTGCGGATCATGTTCCCGATGGTCGGCCAGATGCACGAGTGGCGCGCGGCCAAGGCCATGGTCGAGCGGCTGCGTGAGGAGATCCCGGTCAATGACCTGCAGGTGGGGATCATGGTCGAGGTGCCGTCGGCTGCGCTGCTGGCCCCGCAACTGGCCCGGGAGGTGGACTTCTTCAGCATCGGTACCAACGACCTGACCCAGTACGCCCTGGCCATCGACCGTGGCCATCCGAGCCTGTCGGCCCAGGCCGATGGTCTGCACCCGGCAGTGCTGCAACTGATCGACATGACCGTGCGCGCCGCCCATGCCGAAGGCAAGTGGGTGGGCGTGTGCGGTGAGCTGGCGGCCGATCCGCACGCTGTGCCAGTGCTGCTGGGGCTGGCGGTGGACGAACTGAGCGTCGCGGCGCGCAGTGTCGCCGAAGTCAAGGCCCTGGTGCGCCAGGCCGATTACTCGACGGCCCGCGCCCTGGCGCGCGAGGCCCTGCAACAGGACAGCGCCGAGGCGGTACGGGCGCTGGTGGAGCGTGACTGAAATGGCCAAGATTCTCACCCTGACCCTCAACCCTGCGATCGACCTCACGGTCACCCTCGAGCAGCTGCGCACAGGCGAGGTCAATCGCACTCATGAACAGTGCAGCCACGCCGCCGGCAAGGGCCTGAACGTTGCCCAGGTGCTGGCTGACCTTGGGCATCAGGTGACGGTCAGCGGTTTTCTGGGGCGCGATAACCTGCAGCCTTTCGAAGCGCTGATTGCCCGTCGCGGCTTCGACGACGGGTTCGTTCGCGTGCCAGGCGAAACCCGCACCAACATCAAGCTGGTCGAGGCCGATGGCCGGGTCACCGATGTCAATGGCCTGGGCCCTCAGGTCGACGACGCGGCCCAGGCCGAGTTGCTCGAGTACCTGGCGCAACGGGCGGCTGGGCATGACGTGGTGGTGGTGGCGGGCAGCTTGCCACGTGGCGTCAGCGGGCAGTGGTTCTGCCAGTTGCTGGGCCAGTTGGTCGCCCAGGGCCTGAAGGTGGCGTTGGACACCAGCGGCGAGGCCTTGCGCGCCGGTCTGCAAAGTACGCCCTGGTTGGTCAAGCCCAATACCGATGAGCTCGGCGAGCTGTTCGGCATCACCGTGCAGGCTTTTGCCGAGCAGCGTGATGCCGCCCAGCGCCTGCTCGACGGCGGCGTCACCCACGTGGTGGTGTCCCAAGGCGAGCACGGGGTCAACTGGTTCGCCGCTGACCTGGCCCTGCATGCCCAGCCGCCCAAGGTGAGCATCGCCAGTACCGTGGGCGCCGGCGACTCGCTGGTGGCGGGCATGGTTCATGGCCTGCTGCAGGCCGAGAGTGCCGGGCAGACCTTGCGCCGCGCCACTGCCATCGCCGCCCAGGCGGTGACTCAGGTGGGCTTCGGCATCGACGACCGCGAACAGCTGTCGCGCCTTGAAGCTGCCGTGCAACTGACAGAACAACAACAAGAGGCTCGCCGATGAACATTGCGATCGTCACCGCCTGCCCGAATGGCCAGGTGTCGAGTGTATTGAGTGCGCGCTTGCTGGCCGCCGCGGCCCAACGTCGGGGCTGGAGTACCAGTGTCGAGGTGTGGGATGCCGAGCACCCCGAGCGGCGCCTGAGCCCTGCACAGATCGCCGAGGCCGACTGGGTGCTGGTGGTCAGTACCGGTTCGCTGGACCTGAGCCGTTTTGTCGGCAAGCCTGTGTACCAAAGCACCCCCGCCCAGGCGCTGGCTGATCGCGAAGGTTTCCTCGATGAAGCCGCGGCCAACGCCAAGGTGCTCGAGGCGAGCGTCGCCGATACGCCTGGTCGCAGCGCTGCGCCGCGTATCGTGGCGGTCACCGCCTGCCCGACCGGTGTGGCCCATACCTTCATGGCGGCCGAAGCCCTGCAGCAGGCCGCCCGGGAGCTGGGCTACGGCTTCGATGTCGAAACCCAGGGCTCGGTGGGCGCCCGCAACCCATTGTCGGCCGATGCCATCGCCCAGGCGGACGTGGTGCTGCTGGCTGCCGACATCGAGGTGCCGACGGCACGCTTTGCGGGCAAGCGCATCTATCGATGCGGCACCGGCATCGCCCTCAAGCAGGCGCGGGCGACCCTCGAAAAAGCGCTGGCCGACGGCAAGCAGGAAAGCGCCGGAGGCACGGCCGATACGCCCGCGAAAAGTGAAAAGGCCGGGGTCTACAAGCACCTGTTGACCGGTGTGTCGTTCATGCTGCCGATGGTGGTGGCGGGCGGGCTGCTGATCGCCCTGTCGTTCGTCTTCGGCATCGAGGCGTTCAAGGAGCCAGGCACCTTGCCTGCGGCCTTGATGCAGATCGGTGGCGAGGCGGCATTCAAACTGATGGTGCCGATGCTGGCGGGGTATATCGCCTGGTCCATCGCCGACCGTCCGGGCCTGGCCCCTGGCATGATCGGTGGCCTGCTGGCCAGCACCCTGGGTGCGGGGTTCATTGGCGGTATCGTCGCGGGCTTTCTTGCCGGCTATAGCGCCAAGGCCATCAGCCGCTGGGCGCGTCTGCCCACCAGCCTCGAAGCGCTCAAGCCGATCCTGATCATTCCGCTGCTGGCCAGCCTGTTCACCGGGCTGGTGATGATCTACGTGGTCGGTCATCCGGTGGCGGCCATGCTCGAGGGGCTTACGCGCTTTCTCGACAGCATGGGTACCACCAACGCGATCCTGCTCGGATTGCTGTTGGGTGGGATGATGTGCATCGATCTCGGCGGGCCGATCAACAAGGCGGCCTATGCCTTCTCGGTGGGCTTGCTGGCCTCGTCGAGCTACGCGCCGATGGCGGCGACCATGGCCGCTGGCATGGTGCCGCCAATCGGCCTGGGAATCGCAACCTTCCTGGCCCGGCGCAAGTTCGCCCAGAGCGAGCGCGAGGCAGGCAAGGCGGCATTGGTACTGGGGCTTTGCTTCATCTCCGAAGGCGCGATTCCCTTTGCTGCGAAGGACCCGTTGCGGGTGATTCCGGCGAGCATCGCCGGCGGTGCGCTGACCGGGGCGCTGTCGATGTATTTCGGCTGCAAGCTGATGGCGCCGCACGGTGGCCTGTTCGTGCTGCTGATCCCCAACGCGATCAACCATGCGCTGCTGTACCTGCTGGCGATCCTTGCCGGAAGCCTGGTGACGGCGGTGGTGTACGCGCTGATCAAGAAGGCTGAGCGAGTGGAGATGGTGGTGGCCCCGTCCAAGTGATCGCCCTGGGGGCAATGGTGGAGGCTTCGCAGGCGTGCCCGCGAGGCCTCTACCACCGATCTCAACGTTTGTGCCGCAAGGGCACCAGCAACTCCCCCAGACCGTTGTGGTCGATCTCATGCATCAATGCCAGCAACCCGCCCAGCTCTCCGGGCGGAAACCCCTTGCGCGCGAACCAGGCCAGGTAGTCGCCCGGCAGATCGGCGATGATCCGGCCTTGGTATTTGCCGAAGGGCATGGTCCGTGTGACCAGCAGTTGCAGGGATTCGGGTTTCATTCGGTGAACCTGGTGCGCTGAAAACGCCGACCATACAGCAATCGCTGCGCGCATCCACCCTGCAATCTGCACGAGCGCGCAAGCGGCGATCATGCAGAACACCGCTTCCCTGCCGTTGCGCTTAAAAAATAACTATATGATTTTTATGGATTTTTCATATTTTCCAGGCTTGGCATGAAGACTGCTCCTCTCATAGGGACTATCACCTGCCAAGGAGTTACCCCATGAGCAATCCCAACAAAGACGTGATCGACGTGCTGAACAACCTGATCGAGTACAGCAAGGATGGCGAGAAGGGTTTCAAGGAGTCGGCCGATGACGTCAAGAATCCTGAGCTGAAGACATTCTTCGTCCAGCGAGCGACGGCGTGTAACCAGGCCGCTGCCGAACTTCAGGCCGAAGTACGTCATCTTGGTGGCGATCCCGAGACCTCGACCAGCTTGAGCGGTGATATTCACCGGGGCTGGGTCAACCTCAAGTCGATGGTGACCGGCAAGGATGAAGAAGCGGTGCTCAACGAAGTGGAGCGGGGCGAAGACAATGCCCTGAAGGCCTACAAGGAAGCCCGAGAAAAGCTCGTCAAGCTCAATAACCCCAACGCGCAGAACGCGCTGACCCTGGTCGATCGCCAACTGCAAGGCGTACAGCGCAATCACGACCAGGTGAAAGCACTGCGTGACGCTGCCCGCGCCCGCTCCTAAGCAACAGGCGTGACAGGCCCTTCTACCCGGTTACGGCCCCCCGCCTTGGCCCGGTAAAGGGCTTCATCCGCGGCACCCAGCACTGCTGTCAGGTCGTGCTGGGTGCCGTGTTCGTAAAGGCCGATGCCAATACTGACCGTGATTGGCCGCTCATCTGCGCCGTATCGCGGCATCGCCTCGACACTCAGGCGAATGCGCTCGGCCAGCAGCAATGCGCCGGCCAGTTCGGTTTCTGGCAGCACTACCTGAAATTCCTCGCCACCATAACGCGCTGCCAGGTCGGCCGGCCTGCGAATGCAGCGATTGATGGTGCGCGCCACTTCACGCAGGGCATGATCACCGCCGGCATGACCGTGGCGCTGGTTGAACGCCTTGAAGTGATCCACATCCACCATCAGTACCGCCAGCGCCGAGCGGTTGCGTTGCGCGCGTGCCCATTCCTGGCGCAGGACCTGATCGAGGCGACGTCGGTTTGCCAGGCCCGTGAGGCTGTCGGTGGCTGCCAGCGTTGCCAGGCCTTGCTCGGCATCGTGGCGCCGACGCAGTTCGCGCCCCAGCAGCACGGTCAGCCAGAGTATGCCCAGGCACAGCACCCCCGTGGCCAGGCCGACGATCAGCGCCGTGCGCCGCCAGGCCTGGAAGACTTCGGAAGAAGAGTGCGCCACCAGCACGATCAGCGGCAGTTCGCCCACGCGCGCAAACGTATACATGCGCCGCTCGTCGAACAGGTTCGAGTGCGCGCTGAAGCTACCACTGTGCTCCTGGAGAATGCGCTGGAAATTGGGTTGCTGGCTGAAGTCGCTGCCGATCGCTGGGTCTTGTGGCCGGGTCGGCTCGCGAGCGAGCAACTGGCCGCTGGTGTTGAGCAGGTTGATGCTGCTGTGCTCGCCGATGTCCAGGCGCTGGAACAGTTCGTTGAAATATGACAGGCGCAGGGCACCGGTGGCCAGGCCTGCGAACTCACCGTTGGGGCCGGGGATGCGCCGGCTGAAACTGATGCACCAGTCCAGATCGCCAAGCCGCGCCTTGAACGGTGGGCCGACCAGCAGACCGAGATTGGCGTTGGCCTGGTGGGCCTTGAACACCCCCGTGCCGGCGAAGTTCGCCTGGCGTGGAATGATGCTGGTGGAGTCGCCCACCACATCGCCTTGGGCGTCGAGCCACAGCACATCGCCGCGGCTGCGGTCGACGAAGGCCTGGTTGAACAGCAGGCGTTGGCGCAACGGGCCAGGCACCTTCGGAAGCTCGCTGCGCCCGACCGCCCAGATCAATCCCTTGAGCGACTGGTCATAGAGTTCGGCGTTGCGCAGGATGTCACTTTCGATGAGCTGGACGATGTTGCTCGAGGCGCGGATGGAGGACTGTTCGACACTGTCCCGTTCGCGGCCGAGCAGATAGCTGACGATGCCTACAATCGCGAGCACGGCGAGGCAACTGCCCAGGTTGAGGATCAGCTCGGGGTGAGGCCTGGGGAGGATGGGGCGCGGGGATCGGGTGTGCAACATCGGGCTCGCTACTGCATAGGCCCCTCTTTCCGTGAGGGTAGGGCTATAAAGCGGCGGCGATATTCTAGGGAAGTGGCAATTGTCGGACAAGATTAGTCCGTCGGAAATGCATCAGGGGTTCGCGGGACGAGCCCGCCCCTACAGGACTGTAGGAGCGGGCTCGTCCCGCGATCACCGGCAACGCCGGTGCCATCCGCTGAGAGAGGGCCGATCAGAACACGTTAAGCGGATAGTCGACGATCACACGCAACTCGTCGTTGTCGTTATCCACAGCCGAGTACCCCTGGCTGCCACGATGGCTGGCATATCGCAGCAGCACCGACAGGTCCTTGAACTGGCCTTCCTGGAACACGTACTTCACGTCCAGGTCGCGTTCCCAGTGGCGCGCATCCTTGCCGTCCTCGCTGTACCAGTGGCCATAGCCGACGCTGTTCGGATCGGCCTTGGTGAGGTCCAGCTTGCCGCGCGAATACGACAGCGACGAGGTCAGCCCCGGGATGCCGAGCCCGGCGAAGTCATAGTCGTACTGTAGCTTCCAGGAGCGCTCGTTAGGGCCGTTGAAGTCCGAGTACATGCGCGAGTTGTCGAGGTAGATGCTGTCGCCCAGGTTGATGTAGTCGAACGGCGTATTGCCGTTGACCCGCTGGTAGGCGGCAGTGACGCTGTGATGACCGGCCGCCACGGTGAAGTGCAGGCTGTAGGTGTTGTTGTCGATCTTGCCCAGTTTCGACTGGCCAGTGTCCTGGGTGTGATAGAAGTGCACGCCCGGGTTGAGGCTGACCAGATCATTGACCGCGTAGGTGTAGTCGAAGTCGGCGTAGTACTGGTTCCAGATGTCTTTCAGCTCGGCGGCATAGAGGTTGGCGGTGATGTTCTCGGTGCCGTTCCACGCGGCGCCAGCCCACGACAGGTGCTTGCTGCGCTGGTCGTCGGTCTGCTGGCTGTAGTAGGTGTCGATGCGGCGGTGGCCGCTCTGGTTGTAGGGCTTGGTGAAGCTCACCTGGCCGCCTTCGAGCAGCAACCCTTCGACGCTGGTGTTGGTCAGTGCCACACCACGGAAGGTCTGCGGCAGCATGCGCGTCTCGCCACCGGCGATCACTGGATTGGTGAGGAGCAGGTCACCGGCTTTCAGTTCAGTGTCGAAGCCCTTGAGCTTGACCGCGGCGCCTGCGGTGGAGAACGAATGCGGCGCGGCGCCCAGTTCGTCTTCGTTCTTCTGGTGAGTCGGCAGAATGCTGGTGCCAGCGTGGCCGCCACCGCCATCGAGTTTCAGGCCCAGCATGGCGTGGGCATCGACACCGAAACCGATCACACCGGGCGTATAGCCCGACTCGAAGCGGGCGACGGCGCCCTGGCCCCACTCGCGATTGTCGCGCACACCCTGGTTGAGTTGGTTGCGGTTGAAGTAGGCGTTGCGAAAGTGCAGGTTCAGCGACGAACCCTCGATGAAACCATCAGCTTTTTCGTCGTCCGCCTGGGCGGCATGGGGAATCGTTGCGGCCAATGCAACGAACAGAGGCGTGAAACGGAAAGCGAGGGACACGAGTAAATGCTCCTTTGGTCTAACAGTGAGGCAGTTTCTAATTGTCGGAATTGCAGTTTCTTATGAGGGACGTTACAAACCGGCTGATAATTAAAACGCATAAAAAAAGCCGCTGATGCGCAGCGGCTTTAAAAGGCTAACATATCGACACAGGCACTGCCCATGGCGTAGCCGGGGGAAAACAGGGCGTGTTCCGGCTGCCGATCAGCTGTCGGCACTGTCATCGTTCGTGACTTTGGAAGCTGTCTGTTGCGCGTCTTTTACTGCACCTTGGTGCTGCGCGGCATAGGCATCCTGCGACTGTTGCAGGGTGGCGGCGATCTCGGCGTTACGGGCGACGAAGGCCGGCGATTCCTCAGCCATGGCCAGGGGCGACAACAACAGGGACGACAGGACGAAGACGCTGGCAATACCCATACTGTTGGACATTTGAAACAACCTTCTTGCGTGGCAAGTGTGAGTGAAGACAGGGCTAAGTTAGTCCTGAAGAGGCACTTGAAACAGCACCGCAGAGGATAATCACTCTTGCGCAAAAAGTAAGAATGACTGCGTGGGTCTTCAGACTTTTACCCTGAACCCGCGTAGTTGAGCGCTCGGCAGGTTGATGCCGAAAGTATTGGCGCCCCCTTCGCTGCGTACAAAAACACTGCCGCCATGCATCAGCGCAATGGCCTTGACGATAGCCAACCCCAACCCGTGGTTACCACCGCCGCTGTTGCTGCGCGCGGCGTCGACCCGATAGAAGCGTTCGAACAGTAGCGGCAGGTGCGCTTCATCGATAGCCGGGCCGGGGTTGCTTACGGCGATGCTGACCCGCTCTTGCTCAACGTCGATTCGCACCTGGATCACCTGCCCGGGCGCAGTGTGCTGTACCGCGTTGTTCAGCAGGTTGATGAGCGCGCGGCGCAGTTGTGCCTTTTCGATGGGGGCCTGGGCATCGCCGCTGACCTCGACGCTGACGCGCGCGTCTTCGAGGATGTAGTCCAGGTAGTCGAGGGTGGTGGCCACTTCCTCGGCCAGTGACGCCTGGGTCAGGGCGGTGGCCTTGCTGCCCTGGTCGGCGCTGGCCAGGAACAGCATGTCGTTGATGATGCTGCGCAACCGTTCGAGTTCCTCAAGATTCGATTGCAGCACCTCGAAGTAGTGCTCGGCGCTGCGCCCGCGGGTCAGGGCCACTTGGGTCTGTCCGATCAGGTTGGTCAGCGGCGAGCGCAGTTCGTGGGCAACGTCGGCGTTGAAGGCTTCGAGCCGCGAATAGGCCTGGCTGACCCGGTCGAGCGCGGCGTTGAAGGCCTCGGCAAACTGCGCCAGCTCCGGCGGTAAGTCCTGGGTGCGCAGGCGTCCGTCCAGGCGCGGTGGGGCCAGCGCCTGGGCCTCGGCTGACAGCGCCAGCAGCGGGCGCAGGCCGATGCGTGCGACCCAGTAGGCCAGCAGCGAGGCCAGCAGCACACCGAGCACGGCCAGGCCGACAATGGCCACCAGCAGGCTGTGCTGGGCCTGCCAGAAGGTTTGGGTGTCGATACCGATCATGAAACGTACCGCCGGCCGTTCACCCAGTGCCGGCAGTTGGCTGACCAGGATCTTGAACGGGTAGGGGTTGTCGGCCAGGCGCAGGTCGCGCATGCCTTCCGGGCCCTGGGCGAAGCGGCGCAACTGTTCGTTGGGGTGGCCGTACTCGAAGCGCGGATCATCGCTGACCACCCAGAAGCGGATGCGCCGGTCTTCTTCGGCCAGCAGGTTGAGTTTGTTGTGGATCTTCGCCCAGTGTTCCAGGGTGCCGAAGCGGTTGAGAGTGGACTCCAGCACGCTGAAGCGCGCATCCAGCTCCGCTGCTGGCAGCAGGTCGAGGCTGCGGTCGACCTGGCGGTACAACGCACTGCCGATCAGCACGAACACCGCCAGCGCCACCAGCGTGAACAGCAGCGACAGGCGCAGGGCCAGGGAGTTAGCCCGCACGGTTTTCCAGGACATAGCCCATGCCTCGGATAGTGTGCAGCAGCTTGTTGTCGAACGGCCCGTCGAGCTTGGCGCGCAGGCGCTTGATCGCGACCTCGACAACATTGGCGTCGCTGTCGAAATTGATGTCCCAGACCAGCTCGGCGATGGCGGTCTTGGACAGGATCTCGCCCTGACGCCGGGCCAGCACGCTGAGCAGCGAGAACTCCTTGGCGGTCAGTTCCAGACGCTGGCCCGCGCGGCTGGCCTTGCGCGCCATCAGGTCGATCCACAGGTCGGCGACCTGGATCTGCAGCGGCTCGTGGCTGGTGCTGCGACGGGTCAGGGCCTGCAGGCGGGCGACCAGTTCGAGGAAGGAGAACGGCTTGCCCAGGTAATCGTCGGCACCTTCGCGCAGGCCATGAATGCGGTCCTCGACCCGCTCGCGGGCGGTGAGCATGATCACCGGCGTCTGCTTGCGCGCACGCAGGGCGCGCAGCACGCCGTAGCCATCCAGGCCCGGGAGCATGACGTCGAGCACGATCACCGCGTAGTCGCCTTCGAGCGCCAGGTGCAGGCCATCGATGCCATCGCGGGCCAGGTCGACGGTGAAGCCCTGCTCGGTCAGGCCACGATGCAGGTAGTCGGCGGTTTTTTCTTCGTCTTCGACGATCAGCACACGCATGGGTTTGTCTCAACTGGCAGTCGCGGCCGCGTTGGCGACCGTGCGGCGGTGGAACACACGTTCCAGGGCCAAGTATATGACGGGGGTGGTGAACAGCGTCAGCGCCTGGCTGACCAGCAGGCCACCGACCACCGCGATGCCCAGCGGTTGGCGCAGCTCGGCACCGGCTCCAAAGCCGAACATCAGCGGCACAGCGCCGAGCAGGGCAGCGAGGGTGGTCATGATGATCGGTCGGAAGCGCGTCAGGCAGGCCTGGTGGATCGCCTGCTCGGGTGTCATGCCCTGCGTGCGCTGGGCATCGAGGGCGAAGTCGATGAGCAGGATGCCATTCTTCTTGACGATACCGATCAGCAGCACGATGCCGATCAGGCCCATGATGGTGAAGTCCTGGCCCATGGCCCAGAGCAGGATCAGTGCACCAAGCCCCGCCGAGGGCAGGGTGGAGATGATCGTCAGCGGGTGCACGAAGCTCTCGTAGAGCACACCGAGGATGATGTACACCGCCACCAGTGCGGCGAGGATCAGCCACGGCTGGCTCGACAGCGAACTCTGGAACGCCTGTGCCGCGCCCTGGAAACTGCCGACGATGGCGTCGGGCATGCCCAGCTCGCGCTGGGTCTGTTCGAGGATGCGCACCGCATCACCCAGGGCCACGCCGGGGGCGAGGTTGAACGACAGGTTGGCGGCCGGGAACAGGCCGTCGTGGGCGATCGACAGCGGGCCGGTGCTGGGCGGTGCGACATGGGCCAGGGCCGACAGCGGCACCATCTCGCCCGACAACGGCGAGCGCAGGTAGAAGTAGTTAAGGCTCTCGGCCTTGCCGCGCTGGCGGGCGTCGAGTTCGAGGATCACCTTGTACTGGTTGGTCTCGGTCTGGAACTCGCTGATCTGGCGCTGGCCGAAGGCGTCGTACAACGCCTGGTCGACGTCGGTGGTGGTCAGGCCGAAGCGTGCGGCGGCCTGGCGATCGATGTCGATGTGGGTGACGCTGGCGCCCAGTTGCAGGTCGTTGGACAGGTCGCGCAATGCCGGGTTTTCCCGCAGGCGTTCGGTCAGGCGCTGGGTCCACAGGTTCAGGGCCACGCCATCGTTGCTCTTGAGCACGTACTGGTACTGGGTGCGCGACGGGCCGGAGCTGAGGTTGATGTCCTGGCCGGCGCGCAGGTACAGGACGATGCCGGGCACCTGGGCGAGTTTCGGGCGCAGGCGGTCGATCAGTTCGCTGGCTGATACATCGCGCTCGCCGCGGGGCTTGAGACTGATCCAGAAGCGGCCGTTGGCGATGGTCTGGTTGCTGCCGGTGACCCCGACGGAATGGGAGAAAGCGCGCACCGCAGGGTCGGCTTCGATGATCTTTGCCAGGGCCTTGTGCTTCTCGATCATCGCCGGATACGACACGTCGGCTGCGGCCTCGCTGGTGCCGAGGATGAAGCCGGTATCCTGCAGTGGGAAGAAACCCTTGGGGATGGCGACATAGCCGATCACTGCCAACGCCAGGGTCAGGCCGAACACACCCAGCGTCAGGCGTTGGTGGGCGAGGGCGCGGTCCAGGCCCTTTTCGTACCAGCGCATCAGGCGCTGGCCAAAGCCGTCGTGGTGTTCCTGCGGCGGTTTGCGCATGAACAAGGCACATAGGGTCGGGGCCAAGGTCAGTGATACCACCACCGAAATCAGGATGGTCGAGGTCGCGGTCAGGGCGAACTCCTTGAACAGCCGCCCGACCACGCCGCCCATGAACAGTAGCGGAATGAACGCGGCGATCAGCGAGAGGCTGATCGAGATCACCGTGAAGCCGATCTCCCCGGCACCCTTGATCGCCGCAGTGCGGCTGTCGTCGCCAGCCTCCAGGTGACGGTGGATGTTTTCCACCACCACGATGGCGTCGTCGACCACGAAGCCCACGGCGATGACGATGGCCACCAGTGTGAGGTTGTTGAGGCTGAAGCCTGCCACGTACATCAGTGCGCAACTGGCGATCAGCGATACCCCCAGCACGCTGGAGACGACCAGGGTTGCCGACCACTGGCGCAGGAACAGCGCCATCACTCCGATCACCAGGATCACCGCGATCATCAGCGTCAGTTCCACCTCATGCAGCGAGGCGCGGATGGTCTGGGTGCGGTCGTTGAGTACCGACACCTCGACCGAGGCCGGGAGCATTTCCTGCAAGCGGGGCAGGGCGTCGAGCACGCGATCGACGGTGTCGACGATGTTGGCGCCGGGCTGGCGGAAGATCACCAGGTTCAGCCCAGGTTTGTCCCCGGACCAGGATTTGACATAGGCGTTCTCGGCGCCTTCGATCACCTTGGCTACGTCCTGCAGGCGCACTGGGGCGCCGTTGCGGTAGCTGACGATGAGCTGGGCGTAGTCTTCGGGGTGGAACAACTGGTCGTTGGCAGAGATGGTCGAGACGCTGTGCTCGCCGTACAGCGCACCCTTGGCCAGATTCAGGCTGGTCTGCTGGATGGCCTGGCGGATATCGGCCAATGTCAGGCCGATGGCTGCGAGCTTCTCAGGCTGCGCCTGCACGCGGATCGCGGGGCGCAGTTGGCCGGTGATGTTGATCAGGCCGACCCCGTCGATCTGGCTGAGCTGGCGCGCCAGCAGGGTTTCGGCATAGTCGCTGAGTTCGTTGCCGGGCATCTGCTCGGAGCTGACGGTCAGCACCAGCACGGGGCTGTCGGCCGGGTTGACCTTGCGCCAGGTCGGTGGGCTGGGCAGGTCCTGCGGCAGGCGTGCAGTGGCGGTGTTGATCGCGGCCTGCACTTCCTGGGCGGCGGTGTCGATGTTCTTGTCGAGGGTGAACTGCAGGATCAGCGTGGTCGAGCCCAGGGCGCTGCTGCTGGTCATCTGGGTCATGCCGGGGATGGCGCTGAACTGCACCTCCAGCGGCGTGGCCACCGAGGACGCCATGGTTTCCGGGCTGGCGCCGGGAAGCTGTGCGGTGACCTGGATGGTCGGGAAATCTGCTTCGGGCAATGGCGCCACTGGCAGGCGCGGGAAGGCGATGGCCCCCAGCAGCACCAGGGCGAAGGTCAGCAGCAGGGTGGCGATGGGGTGGTCGATGCACCAGGCCGAAACGCCTTTGCGGGTGATCATGGCTGGCTCCGGCGGTCAGCCACTTCGGGGCTGGCAGGCACGTCGGGGGCGACCTCGACCCGTGCCCCGGGCTTGAGGCGTGACTGGCCGTCGAGCACCAGGCGATCACCAGCCTTGACCCCGGCGACGATGTTCAGGTCGCTGTCCTGGTAGAGCACCTTGACCGGTACGCTGGCGACCTTGTCGCCATCGAGGCGGTAGACGTAATGACCATCGACGCCGCGCTGTACCACCGGTGGCGGCACCACCAGCGCCTGCTCATCGACAGCGGTGCGCAGGCGGATGGTCACCAGTTGGCCGGGCCACAGCAGGCCATCCTTGTTGTCGAATTCGGCCTTGATGCGCACCGTGCCGGTGTTGGCCGAGATCTGGTTATCGATCAGCGCCAGATGGCCCAGGCCAAGCAGGCTGCGTTCGCCGTCGGCGTCCATGTAAGCCTCGACCAGCGCCGGCGAGGGCGCTTTGAGCAGGGTCTGCAGAGTCGGCAGCACCTGCTGGGGCAGGGCGAACTCGACGGCGATCGGGTCGATCTGGGTGACGCTGAACAGACCCTGGGTGTCGCTGCTGCGCACCAGGTTACCGGGGTCGACATTGCGAATGCCGACGCGACCGGTCACCGGTGAGCGGATCTGCGTGTACGACAGCTGCACTTCGGCATTGGCGATGGCCGCCTGGTTGCCCTTGACCGTAGCCTGAAGCTGATTCACCAGCGCCTGTTGCTGGTCGAGGGTCTGCTTCGAGACACCGTCGTCGCTGCTCAACAGGCGGTAGCGCTTGAGGTCGACACCGGCCACTTGCAACTGTGCCTGGCTCTGGCCGAGCTGGGCGCGGGCCTGCTCAAGGCTGGCACGGATCGCGCGGTCGTCGAGGGTGGCGAGCAGATCGCCTTCCTTGACCCACTGGCCCTCCTTGACCAGCACCTGGGTGAGGATGCCCTCGACCTGCGGGCGTACATCGACGCTGTGCAGCGACAGCACCGAGCCGATCGCGCTGGCAAAGCGCGGCACGTCCTGCTGGGTGACGCTGATCACTCTCACCGGCACGGCGTTTTGTGCGCGTGGGGCAGGCGTGTCCTGGCGTAGGCGCAGCCAACCGGCCAAGGCGATCAGCAAGAGGATGGCCAGGGCGGCGAGGACGAGGGGGCGGGAGGGGCGTCGCATCGAGGCTGATACCGGTCAGTGGGGGAGGGCTGGAAACCGTGCTGGCGTCTCGCGGCTCCAGACTTTTGTCAGGTTCTTTTCTGCTTATAGCCCGCCGATCGGGTCGGCAACGTGACGTCTGGCTGACAGCGCTGACAGTTTCCAATCATTGATGGCCAGTTGCCAAGGAATTGCGCTGGACCAGTGCTCGTCCGGGATTTGCCCTGGAGTCGAACGCCAACGTTGGAGGTGAGGGACTCTGGATTCCAGCTCAGAACCCGATAAAGGCGTAGTACACCGGCGCTTCGCCGGTCGTCAGCAGCCCATGCCCCTGCAGCCCGTCGGCCAGTTCGGCATCTTGCACATGCACAGTCCATGGCACGTGCGCTTGATCGCTCTCCTGATCCAACGCCGCGAGAAACGCCTGCATGTCTGGCAGCCAGGCGGTAAAACCGTTGCCCTTGAGCGCGCTGGTGGTCATGCTCAGCGCCTGGCAGACGGCAACCTTGGCGGCGATGTCGTCGCGGTCGGCCTGGCGGGAGGCTTCGATCAGTGCGGCCAGTTGCGGGTCGACGGCCCTGTTGCCGACGATCAGTTGCGGGCCTTGTTGCCAGGCTTCGGGTGGGCAATCCTTGGCTTCGACGCGCAGAGGCAGGTGCGGGTTGACCTCGGCCGGATAGATACGACAGACCAGCGGGCGTGTTTCATAGATGCCGCACAGGTTGTTGGCATCCAGGTTGCGACAGCGCCCTGGATTGAAGGCCGCGAAGGTCACCGAGACCCGCACCTCTGCACTCCCGCAAGGCACGGCGAGCGAACGGCGCAGCACATGATCGCGTTGCTCGACCGGCATGCCCGGTCCATCGGTGATGAAGCCTTCGATCAGCACCACGACCTGATCGCCACTGGCAGCCCACTGGCGGGACTCGGCGAGCGTGAGGGGTACGTGGTGGCCGGTGCAACACTTGCCGCAGCCGGTGCAGGCGAAACGAATGCCGTCGCTCACTTGGCGCCTGGCTTCCATTCGGTGACGTAGGCTTGCTGCTGGGCGCGGTCGTACAAGCACAGTTCGGTGCCTGTCTGGTTCTTCATGGATTTTGGCTTGTACACGCCTTCGATCAGCAGGGCGCTGTAGGCGGTGCGGTCGTCGAACTCAGCGGGCTTGCCCAGGGCGTGGGCGTCCTTGAACTGGCTGGCGGCCAGGCAGCGCTTGACCATCTGCTGGCGGTACTCGTTCCAGGCGTCGGGGCTGGAGGCCTGGGCAAGACCACTGGTCATGGCGAGGGCAATCAGGGCAATGCGAAGAAGGGTCATAAGCGGTACCGGCAAGAAAACCTCGGAAGGGGAGTGATTATGCCCGAGTCCTCCCCACCATCAAGTGAAGGCATTGTGTCGCCAGATGTATCAGCGCTCGGCGAACCCGACCGCTCGCGCCGCGACGACGAGGCAGTCGGTCAGCTCGGGCGAGGAGAACTTGGTGAGAATCGCGTTGGCGCCTGCGACCTTGGCTTTTTCGGCGCTCATGGCGCTGTCCAGCGAGGTGTGCAGCAGCACGTAGAGGTGCTTGAAGTCCGGGGTCTCGCGCACGGTGCGGGTGAAGGCGTAGCCGTCCATCTCGGACATTTCGATGTCCGACACCACGATGTTGATTTCCTGGGCGGTGCCCTGCAGCTCCAGCAGGACGTTGATCGCATCCTTGGCGCTGCGCGCGGTATGGCATTCGACGCCGAGGTGGCGAAGGGTGTGCACCGATTGCTGCAGCGCCACCTGGCTGTCGTCCACCACCAGGATGTTGGCGGCAGCCAGCAGGCTGGCGTCTTCTGCGCTGAGTTCGCCGGGATGCGTTTCAGGTTCCGGCGGGGCGATGCCGTGGATGACTTTCTCGATGTCGAGCACCTGTACCAGCGTATTGTCGACCCGGGTCACGCCAGTGATGAAGGAGCGGTTGCCCGAGCCGTAGGGCGGTGGCTTGATGTCGGTGCTCAGGCAATGGACGATGCGGCTGACCGCCTGCACGTGCAGGCCCTGGCGGGTGCGGCTGATGTCGGTGACGATCAGGCAGCCGCCATCCGGGTCGGCCAACGGCATTTCGCCGATCGCCCGCGACAGGTCGATCACCGACAGCGAGTTGCCGCGCAGGGTCGCTACGCCTTTGACGTGGGGATGCGACTCGGGAAGCTTGGTCAGGGGCGGACAGGGGATGATCTCGCTGACCTTGAGCAGGTTGATAGCCATCAGCTTGCCGCTGCGCAGGGTGAACAGCAGCAGGGACAGCGAGTCCGCGCGGGCATTTTGCGTGGCCATGGATAACCTTCGGGCATGTCGGAAAAAGGAGTGGATGCCGGGTTATCGGCCTTTGCCGTTCAGGCTTTAGCCAAAAAAAGAGGGCCTCGCGGCCCTCGAAAGATTACCAGTTGTAACGCACACCCAGGTTCACTCCCCACGGTTGTTCGATGTTGTTGCCTTTCATGTAGTCGAAGCCTGCATTCACCTGCACGGTATCGGTGACTTGCGCGGCCACACCAGCACCGAGCTCGATGCGGCTGCCCGAGAGGTCGTTGTCGAACTTGTTGCCGTTGACCTTGACCTGATTGTTGCGGGCGAACTCGTGGGCTGCTGCGACCTTCACGTAGGGCTGCACGAAGCCGCCTTTATCCAGAGGGAAGGTACGGCCGACATGGCTACCGACCTTGCCCAGCAAGGAATCGGCATTGGCGGCGCTGGCGCGCATGCCGTTGTCCAGGTTGTAGCTGGCACCGTCGACCCACAGCGTCGACACCTGGGTATAAGGTTCGACGAACCAGCCGTCGTCCAGCTTGATGTGCTTGCCCACTTCGACCGAGGCGCCAATGCCGTTGTTGTTGTATTCGCCCTTGGCCTTGCGGCCATCGCTCATGCGCACGTCAGATGTGTTCTGGAAGCGGTTGGCCTTGATCAATGCATCGACGTACAGGCCATCGTCCGCCAACCAGGTGCTGTAAACACCGATATGGAAGCTGTCGACCTTGCCGCTGGTGCCACCGGACAGGTCCAGGTCAGAGCGGCTGTAGCCACCGGTCACCCCCAGCAGCCACTGGCCGCTGCTCGACGGCAGTGGAGCGTCGGCACCGAACGAAATGCCCTGCTGTACCTGGTCATAGGCGGCACCGGCGCCGGCAGATACCTTGTACTTGTTGCCGTAGGAGCGCAGCCAGCCGCCACCTTGGGTGTTGCCGTTGCGCAGCTCGCCCATGCGCGAGCGCAGGGTGGTTGCTTCGCCGTACCATACGGTAGGTGCGGCGCTGAACAGACCGGTGACTGTGCGTGTGCCTGGGGTGGTGGTATCGCCCTTGCGCACCAGGAACCAGTCGTCACCGCGCTGTTCCAGTTCGTAGGCAAAGGTACCGAAGTCCACTTGGCCGCCGATCAGGTCGAACTGCGATGTGCTGCCCTCGCCGGTGTGCACGACCTGATGGTCGCTCACTGCGGCGTTCGGATCGGTGCCGGTATTTTCCACCAGCAGGTGATGCTCACCGCTGGCCTTGCCGCTGACATCGACGAGGTCGCCCTGGCCGGTACTCAAGTCGGCGCCCAGGACAAAGGTGCCCGAACCAGACAGCTCGCCGAGTTCAAGACGGTTGAGGCCTGCGCTGCCTTCGACGCCGCGCAGGTTCACGGTTCCACCCGTGAGGTTCAGCTTGTCGACACTGGAATCACCGGTCAGGGTCCAGATCGAGGTGCCGTCCAGAGCCAGCGAGCTGGCATTGGTGATGCTGCCGGTGAGGCTGGCATGGTTGGCCAGGGCCAGGTCAAGTGTGCCTTCCTGGTCGACAGTGATATCGCCGATCAGTTGGCTGTTGTTGACCACGGCGTTGGCGCGAGCATCCCCTGCCACCTCGAGAATCACCCCGTTGCCGCCAACAAGCTGCGAGCCGTTATTGATTTCGATATGCGAAGTTTCGTTCGAGGCGGCGGTCCTGATGACTTTGATGGCACTGCCTTCACGGCCGACGGCCCGTGACTGGTCCAGGACAAGCTTCGCACCTTTTTCACTGGTGCCCGTGCGATGGGCGAACACCACGATGCCGTTGTTATCGCCCGAAACCACGCTTCCTTCTCGAACATAGGCGCTAGCGCCAGCAATCACCACTCCGGCGCCACCCGTCACGGCACCGCTGCCAGGGCTGCCTGCAAGGCCTTCGACCTGGGTATTGGAGATATCCAGAATGGCATCGCTGGTGACGTTGATGCCACGCCCATGACCTGAGACGAAACTGTTACTGATCCAAGCAGTGGACGCCTGTTCGCTGCCGCTCAGACTGAGTGCGAAAACGCTGGCGTTGGGGCGCGTTGGGTCAAGGCTGGCGATGATTCTTGCGCCATCGATGAGTGCGTGGCTGTTGTGCAACGTGATTCCAGTGATACCCACGGTGTTCACATGGCCGCCGGTGATGTTCACTCGTGACTGCCCGGTAGCGAATATTCGCCCGGTCTGTGCTTGCGGGAATACAGTGAGTCTCGAGCCTCCCAGGAGTTCATAACGTTGCACTGGCGTATCGGCTCGAACGGCGTATGAACTGTTGGGGGGAAGCACGACTACGGGTTCAGCCTGGATCGCTGTAGAGGCGGATATCACTCCAAGAGCAATCAACGTGCGAGTGGTTGCTTGGTTCATGGACGTTCTCGGTCAAAAAAGGGGAGCGTGATTTGACCGGGATAACACTTAATTTCCTGCAGGTATTTCCTTCTCGCCTTGTAGGAAAAGTCCTAGTTATTGAGTCCGAAAATTCACATGGCAACGCTTCACCAGGCAAATTGAACCCCCAGGTTTACCCCCCAAGGCTGTTCGATATTCTTGCCGTTGCTGTAGTCGATATTGCCATGAAGCTGCAGTACCTCGCTCACTTGGGCGATGATGCCAGCGCCGATCTCCCCGCGACCACCGGATAGATCGTCATGGAATCTTGTACGGTTGATTGTGACGTCGTTGTTTCGAGCGAACTCACGTGCAGCGGCCAGCTTCAGGTAAGGTTGTATGAAGCCTGAGTCTTTGAGGGGAAAGGTACGACCCACGTGAGTACCCACCTTGCCCAGCAACGAGTCGGCTCGGTTGCTGTCGGCTTCAAGGCCATTGTCGAGCGAGTAGTGTTCGCCTTCAATCCACAATGCGGACGCTTGCAAGTAGGGCTCGACGAACCAGCCATCATCGAGTTTGAAGTGTTTCCCAACCTCCACCGTTGCACCCACACCATAGTTGCTGTAGTCACCATCGGCCTTGGCACCGTTGCTCATTCGCACATCGGCCTTGTTATCGAAGCGGTTGGCCTTGATCGCAGCGTCGAGATAGTACCCACTGTCGCTCAACCAGGTGCTGTAGAGACCGACGTAGTAGCTGTCGACTCGTCCGTTGCTGCCCAAGCGCATGTTGAGCTGCGAGTTGCTATAACCTCCCATGATCCCCAGCAACCATTTCCCGCTATCCGCTGGCAGTGCTGTATCGACCCCGAACGATACGCCTTGCTGGGTCTGCTGATAACTCACTTGGTCAGCCGCTGAAACGTTGTACTTGTTACCGTAGGTTCGAGCCCAGAAACCACCTTGTCCATAGCCTTGGCGCAATTCGCCCATGCGGCTTCGCAAAGTGCTCATTTCCCCATACCAGACCGTCGGAGCTGCGCTGAAGACAGCGATTGCGACCTGTGCGCTGGGGCTGATGATAGGTGTGGACGCTTGTACCAGGTACCAGTCATCGGCGCGTCGCTCCAGTTCATAGGAATAAGCGCCCATGTCGGCCAACCCGGTAAGACCGACTAGCGTGAACTGCGCGGCGCCGCCCTCGGTATGGACGACCCGTTGGGCAGAATCACCGACTACAGGCTCAATACCTGTGTTGACGATATCCAGGCCGAAACTGCCATTCGCCATGCCTTCGATGTTCACCAGGTCGTTCTGCTGCCGGGCCAGATCCGTACCCAGAACGAAAGTGCCGGTACCGTCGAGGCTACTGGCGGTCAAGATGCGATAGTCACCATTACCGCCGCGCAGGTTGACCAGGCCATCCTGCAGGCTCAAGGCGCCGACACTGGAGTCGTTGACCATGTCGAACCTTGAGCGCGCATTGATACTGGTGCGGCTGGCGTTGGTAACGGTGCCGATCAATTGAGAGCCGTTGGTCAGGCTCAAAGTCCCTGAACTGTTCGTATCTTGAATGAGCTCGCCGGCCATTCGGCTGTTGTCGAGGCTCAGAGCTGCCGCGTGGCTGACTGATCCGGTCAAGGACGATCCGTTGACCAGGGCGACCGTGGTCGCGCTGCCTGGCAAAGAGGTGACATTGCCGCTCAGGGTGCTGCCATCCATGCGCAAACTGTCGATGTTGTTCACGTTGCCGGACATTACGGAGCCTGCAACCATGTTCATGGTCGACGTTGAGGCAGCAGGTTCGTTGACCGTGCCGTAGAGGCTGCTGGCATCGAGTTGGATGCTGCGCAGATTGTTCAGGGTGCCGTTAAGTACAGTGCCGTTTTTCATGGACAGATCGGCGACTGCACTATCAGCGACCTGGATATCACCGGACAGTGTGCTGGCCTGGATCAGGATATTCGCCTGAGCAACCTGGTCGGCAGGGTCTGTTGCGAACCCGACTTCGATCAGAGTGCCATTGGCCGAGGTCAGGGTCGTTCCGTTGAGAATCTCGATCTGCGCCTGCATTGCGTTGCTGCTCAGATTGCTCACCACAATTGCGCTACCCGTACCAGAAACAAGGTCGGAGTGATCGAGCACCAGTCGGGGTGTGCCGTTGGCAACTGTGTTGGCAAACAAACCAGCGCCCCAGTTGCTACCAGTAATCCTGGTGTCTGTCAGCAGCGCTTCCCCGCCGACCAGTGATACTCCCAGGCCACTCCCCGCTACCGATGGCCCGACAGCGCCTTGCGCGTCTATGGTCGAGCCGATGACCGTTGCCGTGCTGCCACCGCTGACATTCAAGCCGCGACCTGCGGCGGTAATACTGGAGTTCTCGATCAACACGACCCCGCCTCGCACAGTGGGGTCAACGCCTCGCGTGACGCTTACACCAGTATTGTTGGTCGACGTGATGTTCGAGTCGCGAATGACACCTTCGCTTTCCGAAACCAGGACGGCAGTGAGAGCACCACCTGAGACCGTCGCACCTTGCAGCAAAATGCTCGAACCTGGATTGGCCTGTATGCCCAGGGTTTGTCCTGACGGCTCGACGGTCAAGGTCGCGGCACGGAGTATCCAACGCTCGGCAGGGCTTCCGGCAGCGACGGTGGCACTTTCACCGGGAAAAAGCTCGGCAGCGAAGCTGACGACACTTTGGCCAGAAATGAACATGGCCAACGAAGGGATTATAAAAACCGAACGAACTGCGCAATATTTAGGCATAGGTGTGCAGGCTCGCCTTATTAGGGGAAAGGGTAAATAAGAAAGTAATTACGTGGCACATCACACTATACGCCGCGCGGTGGATTTGGCACCTGTTAAAAATGCTAGGTTACATCCATTTCAGGTTCCGTTAGCTTGAGGCTTTCTTCGGGTCAGCCGGAGAGAGCAGACCACTCAGTGTGGATCCGTCAGCCGCCCACAATACCTGGATTGACAGTGGGTTGTTATTAGGCGGATTACCCGTCAGCCTTCAGGAGTCCTGTTAAGATGAACGCGCCTAGTAATATTAAAAATATTAAATCGATGCCTCGGTTACTCACTGCACCGACCACTCCGCCCTATGTGCCCGCACGTGATCCAGTGCGCGGCATCATTCCGATCAGCGAATTGGGAGCGGACCTTCACGTTCAAGTCTCAAATGGGCCGGAATTTCGAGAAAGTTTGACTATACAATTGTTCGTAGGCAATGATCCCAAAGTGCCTGATAACAGGAGGGGTGAACTTCTCGAGCTGAAAGGATTTGATCTGACGGATCCTGACCTGAAGTTCGATTTGTACTACAAGGTTTCTGAATTTCCATCGGCGGGTGAGGATGTTACCGAATCACTTAACTACTTTCTTTTCGATCTTGACTCCGAGGAGGGTGAGGCTGGAGTACCGATCAATATTCGTTTTGACCGCAAACCGGCGGGTGGCGACGAACTGCCGCCGATTGCCTTCACTGATGATCAACTCAGCGGTATCACGAACAGCGATCTGGACGTCAACGGCGACCTCAATGTTCTGATCGACCCCTACTACCTAGGGGAGGACGGTGACGTCATTGAAATGTGGGTCGGCGACGCGGTCGGTTCAGGCAGCTATCTTACGCCGCCATTCACTATCACAAATCCAAAGTTACAGATGCAGGTCAAATATACGCGCGCCCAGCTCGAGGCTGCCGGTGATGGGCAAGATCTATACTTCGGCTACAAGGTAACCGACTTCGCCGGAAATGAAAGCCAGATCTCGAATCTCATTAAGATTCCTGTGTTCATCAATTTACCTGAGCTTGACGCACCGGTGGTCCCTGAAGCGGCTGATGGGCTGGTGACTTATAACGATGCCAACCCCAGCGTTACCGTAGACATCCCCTATTACGGCGGGGCTGCCCTCGACGATGAAATTGTCGTGATCTGGGCCGGCGCGCGTGCAAGCCGTTATCGCCTGACCCAGGAGGACATCGACCGTGACCCGGCATTACCGGTCGCCTCCATCGAAGTGCCCTTCGCTTTGGTCGCTGCTGGCGGTAACGGTACAGTGGTGGTTTCCTATGAAATGGACCGGGCGAATAACCCAACCACTCCGTCACCCGGCACCGATGTACCAGTCAACCTGACTACCCCGGGTGGCCCCGATCCAGACCCGGATCCAGAAACCCCTGAGCATGGTAATGTCAAGGCGCCGTTGATCAAGGTAGCCACAAGCCCGGATAACACGATCACTCCCGGCGACTTCGGTCAGCCCGGCACTGCGACCATCTTCCGTGTAGGTAACGATCTGAAGCCAATCTGGCTGGTCGGCGACGTGATTCAGATGCACTGGGGCACGGTTTCCAGTCCGCAGATCGCTTCTGTCGAAGTAACGACGGCCAATGAGGGGTCCAATATTCCGGTCCCGATTCCCTTCGATGATGTGATTGAGGCCGAAGGGGTGGGACCGATCCCGACCTACTTCACCCTCACCCGGGAGTTGCCGGTGCCGCCTCCGGGTTCGGGGACCGTACCTGTCACTATCAAGTCGGCGGAGCAGATCGTAACGGTCGCGTCCTCCGGGGCTTTGCCGGGAGACGGCGGTCAATTGCGTGCAGCGGTCTTCCCCGAAGCGAACGCCCGTAACATCATCACCAAGGCTGTAGGTAGTCGAGGTACTACTCTGCGTATTCTGCTTGATGGTCTTACGAACATCGAGCTTGCGAGTAATCCAAGAGTCAGCTACGAATTCGTCGGTATCACCAGTGGCGACGCGGGTGGGCCGCCCACTCCACCTGGCTCTCCGATCGAAGATTCGAGAATCAGTGGTGTGGATGTTCCTCTGACCCAGGCTGATCTCGACCAAGGATACTTCGAGGTACCTCTGCCTTATGCCAAGACTTATTACATCTGCCGCAACGGCGCCAAGGTGAACTACTCGTTGGCGAACGATGTAGGGCGTAATAGTGATCATGTCGAGGCATTCGTACGCTTTGCGATGAACGAAGCAGGCGGCACTTGCTTGGTCCCAAGGCTGTCCAGCTTTTCCGCGATGGCGACCCGAGGCATTGGGCTCCAAGGTTCTGCTGAGCAGGTGATGGGGGCGGTTTGCAGCACACAGAGCGCGGACACGGAGGCCCTCCCACCGATTGCTTTCACCGAGGATCAGCGTAGCGGGATCTCCGACGAAGACCTGGAAAACGGATTGCTGGTCGCTGATGTCAACCCCTATGGCGGCATGGAACCGGGCGATATCCTTCAACCGTGGGTGGGACTGTCCAATGCGGAGGGTTCAGGTCGCTATCTGGACACTACAAGTAGCGTGGATAAACCTGGATCGAAGACGCCCATCAGCTTCGCCCGTGCCGACCTGCTGGCTGTTGGTAATCAAGCCACGCTGTATTTCGGTTATCGCGTGAAGAGTGCCAATGGTGAGCCCACTGCGCTGTCTGCGCTGGTTCCGATCAGTGTGAACCTGACGGAGTAAAGCCATTAGTTATACAGGGGGGCGTAAGCCCCCCTTTCCGTTCGCTTGTCGAAGCTCGATGTGTTTTCGGACCCGCAGCAGACCCTTGGCTTTGTTCCTTTCTCGCTCACCGGACGCCCAGTCGGCGCGCCAGCCGGCTCAAGTTGGCGCGGTCGATACCCAGTTCCCGAGCGGCCGCGGCCCAATTGTCTTCATGGCGCAACAGACACTCCTCTATGAGCTGACGCTGATAGGTGTCCATCGCTTCGCGCAGCCCCCCTTCAGGCAATGGCAACGCTTTTATCCCCGCGATATCAGGTGAGTGATCCTTGATGGCTGACGCAATGTGCAGGTCCAGGTCGACTGCGTCCAGGGTGAGTATGCGTGGACGTTGTGGATGCCGACCCAACGCCTTGAGCGCGGAGCGGCCAATGAGGTGCTCCAGTTCGCGTACGTTGCCTGGCCAGTCGTAGGCCAGCAACGCTGCCTGGGCCTCTGCGCTCAAACGCAGGCTGTCCAGGCCCAGCCGGGAGCGATTCTGCTCAAGGAAGAAACCGGCGAGCAGCAGTACGTCTCTGTCTCGCTCGCGCAACGGCGGTACCTGTAGCGGGTAAACGCTGAGGCGATGGTAGAGATCGGCGCGAAAATGCCCGTTGCGCACCTCGCTGGCGAGGTCTCGGTTAGTGGCGGCGATCAGGCGCACATCGACCCTGTGTTCTTGATCCGAACCCAGGCGCTGCAACTGGCCGCTTTGCAGAACCCTCAGCAGTTTGGCCTGCACTGACAGAGGCAGTTCGCCCACCTCATCGAGAAACAGCGTTGCGCCGTCGGCCAGTTCGAACTTGCCACGGCGCTCGCTGTGCGCGCCGGTGAAGGCGCCTTTGACGTGACCGAACAGCTCGCTTTCCACCAAGGCTTCGGGCAGTGCGGCGCAGTTAAGGCTGACCAGCGGTTTGTCCGCACGCTTGCTGGCCTGGTGCAGCGCCAGTGCGACCAGTTCCTTTCCGACCCCCGTCTGCCCGGTGACCAACACGGTCAGGTCGCTGCTCGCCACCAGGCGAATTTCTTCCAGCAAGTGCTTGTGCGCAGGGCTTTGGCCAATCAGTTCCCTGT
>NZ_JAYFUI010000054.1:0-99062 GCF_034961125.1 Pseudomonas machongensis
CTGAAGCAGCGCCACAAGGGCGACCGGATCTACCAGGCGGCGATCAGTGATTGTGCCGGGTGCGCGCTGAAAGCCCAATGCACGACGGCCAAGCGCCGCTATGTCTCACGTCACGCTCAAGAGGAAGCCTTTGAGCGTATGGCGCAGCGGATGCAACTGCATCCAGAGATGATGGAACGGCGCAGATCCATCGTGGAGCACCCGTTTGGCAATCTCAAACAATGGTTATTTGGGAACGGGCGCTTCCTGCTGCGACAACTCGAAGGGACAAGAGCTGAGATGTCGCTGGCCGTGACCGCTTACAACCTCAAGCGAGCGATCAGCGTCCTGGGTGCCAAGAAAATGATGCAACTGATGGGCTGAAGAGCCTTTTTCAGCACAAAAACAAACGCCCCGAACAAGTCGGGGCGTCTGGTCTAAGGCTTGTCAGTGTGTTTTCACACAGTCTGATTGGGCCTCCTTATTCGCTTGCGGTCAGGCCCTTGATGGCTTCCAGGCGTTCAGCCTTGGAGCCACCGAAGTTGCCTTTCGTGGTTTTTTGCTGGCCACCGCCGTTCGGCGCGCCGCCGCCATTGGCGCCGGAGCTCTTCAGGATGTGGTCGCGATGGGGGTACTGCGAGACGAGGGTTTCGAGCGCTTCGTTGAAGTCGGCCAGTTCGCCCGGGCGAGAGCGACTGAAGACCTTCTGGCCCTGGGCGTCGTAGGCGACGACCTTGCCTTCCTCGATCTTGAAGTTGCTGCCGAAGGTGGCCTGAACCATATCAGCGGGAACAGCCATCTTCTCGGCGATGAACTGGGAGCGTGCGAAGCTGCCGCCAATCTTCTCGGCATACAGCTGCTGCTCGAAGGTCTGCGCCTTGCCGTTGGCTTCATCCAGCTGGGTTTGGAAGGCCTTGCTGATTTCGCCCTTCACCTTCTCGATCTCGCCGGCATCCACCAGCTTCTTGGCATCGAGGTTGGCGACAACCTCCAGGGCTTTCTTGGCGGCTGCAGCATCTTCGATGCCTTCGAACGCCTTCGCAGTCTTCTCGAAACTGTCCGCGCGCTCGCGGTGCGACTTCGCCTCGGCGTTCAGCCGGGTGATAGTGTTGCGAGTACCCACGGCATCGAAAGCGACGTCCTTGCCGTCGTCATCGGTGTATACGGGCTTGCCATCCTCGAGCACTGCGTACTGCTTGCCATCAACTTCAACGGTTTTGAGTTTCATCTCGTCTCTCTGGGCCATCCGGCCAGTTGGTGAGCCATCCGGCCCCAGTTGCGCCCCGTCCATCCGAACCGCAGGCAAAAAAAAGCCCCGACAGATGCCGGGGCCTTGTGTTCAGTTCCTTCAATTGTGCGTTTCTTGCTCAGCTTCTTGCTTAGCCAGAAGGCTTTCCCGCCCATAGGCAAACATTACGAGAGCGCTGTATAGGGAGGTATTGTTTCCCTCCTCGCTCCAGTATGTGTATCCCACATACTGGTATTTCCCGATGTCGACAACTGCCTCGAAATCGTCCACATGAGGATTAAGAGCATCACCCTGAACAATGATGTCCCTACCCTGCAGTTGCGTGATCTCTCCCTGAATAAAGCGTTTCAGGAAATCAGCGTTCTGTTGATGGCTCATTGTGTGTCCTTGCACTGGTTTCGGTCGCACCAATACATCAGGGTTTACGATCCACCGCAAGCTTCAGCCTTTCGCGCAGCTCATCAAGGGTCAGGAACCTCCCCTTGTCGTTGTAAAAATCGCCCAATTTCAGCCCACCCTCACGAATCAGCCGGCCGCGCTCCGACCCGAGGATCTCGTCCTGGCGCGCTGCTGACTGCTTGCTCAGCCATTCGGCGTAGGTGGTCGACTCTGGCACCTGGCCGTCCATGCTCGCCCGCGTTGCTCCATCACTGAAGCCCAGGGCCTTGGCGCTCTTGAGCACCGGCACCTTGGAGGATCGGCAGCAGAAGTGGATGCGCCCGGGCCCGGCCAGCCACGGGATCGTGTGGCCGATGGGCTTGTAGGTGCCCAGCGTGTACGGCAGGCGGTCACGTATCCGGCAGTCGCTTGATGTGTGGTTGTCCAGCGTGCTGAGCCACTCAACGTGACTGATGATGTCGCTGTTCGCCTCATACGCTGCGTCGCTGGCCGTTTCAGCCGTGTGTGACACCGCAGACCGCACTACCGACTCAACGTCGCGCCTGGCCTTCTGGAGTGCGCCGTCGGCGTATTGCTGAAACCGGCTGCCCATGATCGTGCGAACGATCTCGGCAGTTGTGCGCCCTTCAACCACACCAGAGCGCACTGCATCGCGAACTGCGGCGGCGCGACTGGACTCGATGCCGACCACCCACTCTCTCAGCAAGCGACCTTGGAACGGTCGAGCAAGGGCTATCGCCTTCACAGCGCTGAACGCCGGGGAGACGACCGGGTATGCCTCTCGCACCAGAGCCGGGAGAACGGCGCGAAGCGTGCTCTGCTGGAACGCCAGCTCGTAGCTGACCAGTCCGTCGGTCATCTTGTCCATTGCAAGGCGGATCTCAACAAAGGTCTGCCGGTTGATCCTCAGTACCGCCGCCAGGGCGATATCCACGGCTGCCGCCGAGAGATCCGCCCCCAGATTCTCGATCGCCTCAATCAGGGCGGCCCGGAGATCCGCATCCCTGCTGTTCAGGACCTTGATGATTGTCAGCACCTGGCTGTTGCTCAGCCTGGACAGGTCGACCTCATGCCCGATCAGCTCGCTCAGCAGCTTCTCGTTGGTCGTCTTCATCACAGCGTACCAAGGGCAGGCCCTTGGGCCTCTATCTTCGCCAACTCCTCTTCCCAGTCGTACTCGTCGCTGATCACTCCACGGCGCTGCATCTCCGCGAACAGCGTCTCCTTGCTGATCATCCCGGCATTAGCCATGGACACCAGCGTCGGCAGAGACACCTCAGGCATGTAGTCGACGTCGAAGTTTCCGCGAATCTCAACGGTGCCGCCATCGCCCAGAGCGCGGTAGTCGGCCATGAACTGGAGCAATAGCGACAGGCAGTCGGCGAAGTGGTGCGCCATACGAGCCAGCGGGGACAGTTCTTGTGCCGCCTCCTCCTCCGCCTGGGTAGCAGTCTTGGTGGCCGACTTATCCGGGGTCAGCAGCTTGGCCCCGGCCATGCGCATCTCACCGATCAGGTCTTGCAGCGCGGTCCGGCCAGACTCAACTGCCTGGCCGGTGTGCTCGACGTACTTTAGGTCGCCATCCTTGGGCAGGTCGGTCAGTTGACCGGTGCCCACCTTGAACTCTGGCGGAACCACCTTCCCCTGATTGTCGTACTGCGTCTGGATGCCGATGCGCACCAGGATGGGCACGCGGATAACGTGGAGGATGTTGTCCTGGTCGCTCTGGCTCTGCCAGTGCTTCACGTTCAGGTGCGCCAGTTCTATCAGTGGCGGCTTGGCCGTCATGAAGCCAGTGCGGCCGGTGTAGAACGTAACCCATGGGATCGCGGTCAGGCTGTTGGTTCCCTCATCGTGCGGCTCCCAGGTTCCGCCGAAACTAGACTGCTTGCCGCCTACTGCCTTGGCCGCCCTGCGATAGGTGCGCCAGGAGCCCGGCTCCAGCACACGGATCTGCTCGACGCACTTGGCACCGAACTCTCCATCTTCCTCCTCGACCAACTCGATATAGCGAATCATGGTCAGCACGCCACCCTTGGAGCGCCAGCCCAGCACCTGCTCAGGCCTGACCATTACGACGTAGGGGCGCACACCTGCGGCCTGCTCGTCGGCCTGGGTCTTCAGTTCGCCAGCGGGCGGGTGATCAACGAAGGCATGGCACAGGCCATGGCTCAGCCCCTCGGTGAAGAAGCCGACAGCCCAGGAATTGAGATCGTTGCCAGCATGGTCGATATCTCTAGCCATCTCGACGATTTGCGCCGGAACATCGTCGCCTACCTGAAGGGGTTCAGCGAACACACGAGAAGTCATGTTGCCGACCGTCTCGGAATAGGCCGGAAGAAGCGTCGAGAGACGCAGGCGCTCTTTGTAGGACTCGTCGTCCTCGGCTGGATACTGCGGCAGCAGGGCCTTGCCTGCGGCACGCATTGCCATGGTTCCGCCCATGAGCGGCGAGATCACGGCCCAGTAGGCGCGCATCGCGTCGACAGCGGGCAGCGTGATGCTCGGGTTATCGCTCATGTTCACATTCTCAGGGATTGGGTCGTGAAGACCGGCCGCTCAATTGGGTAGTCGTGGTGGATGAAGTAGCCGCCAGCGTCGTTCGCGTGGTCCACGCCAGACTTCTTGTCGGGCTCGCCGTTGGCAGCCCATACCTGCTGCTCCAGGCCATCTGCATAGGTCGGGCAGCGCAGCGGGTTGATCAGGTAGCGGCGCTCGCCATTCGCGTTGCAGAACATCGCGTTCATGGCGTTGATCCGGTCCTTGACCGGCGGGTTGGCGTCGGGTGCGATGACGCTGAAACCGGCCTGGCGCAGAATGGCGATGTCCGTCTCGCTGGCATTCACTGACTTGCGCGAGCCGCCAGAGGCGTCGGGGTAAATCCTGATTTCGCAGGTCTTCTCGTAGTCCCGGCCGTTGTGCCGCCAGTAGCGCTCCTTGATGCGCCGGATCATGTCCGGAGTATCAAAGCCGTCGATCAGCTCATCCACCGCCCTGGGCTTTCCGTCTGGGCGCTTGACGTGCGTGATCGCCGCCATCTTGCCGACGTTGAAGTCCATGCCGATGAACAGCGGCTCGCCAGGGTCCACGGTGTCGAAGCAGGAATTCAGCTTCCGGTCGTAGGCGTGGTAGATAGAGCCGGCGTTCAGGTTGACGAACTGGCCATTCAGGTAGGCCAGGATCAGTTGGTCCGGGTACGACTCCATCAGCGATGGGATGTAATCCGGCGGAAGGTTCAGTTCGTTGTCGAAGGTGCTGGCCTGCACCAGGCCGTACATGCCCTGCAGGGCTGGCTTCTCGCGCAGCTGCTTCACGAACTGTTGAAAGACGAACTTGAACCCCTCGGGGGTCGTGGTCACGTCTACGCCGTTCTTCAACCCAGCCACGTTGTAACGCATCCGGGCAATAATCTTGCGCCAAGCGTGCTCGGCCTTCAGCGCGGGCAGGACGTCGAGCTCGTCGACCAGCGCGTGCCCGATCTTGAAGCCAACGATGGTCTGCGGCTTCTCCATCGAGCGGCAGATGGTGGTGCTGCGGTACTGGCCGCCGCTGTAGAACTCGACCTCCTTGTCGCTTTCCTTCGTCTTGACCTTGAGGCCCCAGTCGAAGGCGACCTCCTCGATGGTAGGGAAGAAGATGTCGCGAATCTGCGGGTACGTGGGGGCGAAGTAGCCGGAGTCGATCCGGGGCCACTCCCACACGTGTTTGCAAAGCGCCGCGCAGCCGACCCAGGTCTTGCCCGAGCCGAACCCGGCAACGAAGCCGCGGAACTTGTTCTCCATGCGGAGGAAGCTGGCCTGAGGAACATTAAGCGATGGCATCAGGCTTCCTCGCATCCACCACGTCTACCTGCACCCGGGTGGGCGGCACGTTGTCGTGGGGATTCTCGTTCTTGGTCTGGCGGTTCACGTAGACGTCGCCGACCTCTTTGGCCGCCTGCTCCAGTAGCTGGGCAGTCAGGGCCATGTTCTTCATCGACTCGGCCTTCTCGGCCATCCTGCCCAGCGCGCGTAGACGATAGGCGCGGTGTGCGATTGGAATATCGGCTGTCTCGGTGGTGAACCGCTCACGGCATGCGTGAAACATGTCCACCCAACGCTTGGCCAGACCGCGCCCGGCGTACTTGGTTGGGTCATGCCCTTCGCACACCTGACGACTGACATCTACCCCGAATTCTTTCTTGACGGCCTCCACCACCTGGCTGGGTGTATCGAAGCAGGCCAGAGCCTGAACAATGAAGGCTTTGACCTCGCTTCGTAGTGATGCCATGTGAATATCATCCGTCAGGACCTGTCAGGATTCAGGCCGACTTGAGCAGGCAGGTTCCGCAGGCCCTCGAAATGTTGATCTTGGCCACCTCAGGCGGCCGGCTTGCAGCGTCGATTAGCTGCTGTACGTCTTCGCTTGCACCGTAGCGCTTCACCACGCCGACGAACTCCTCCACATCGTGTCCACGGAGGAAAAGCTTGGGCATACCGTCCTGGGTGAACTTGGGTGCGCCATACTCATCCGTCGCCTGGGCGATGTGGTAAAGCTCGTGTTCGACCAGGGCACAGAACTCGGCCTCGCTGCACTGAGCGCAGTAGTCACCAGCAAGCGTGATGAGGAACTCCGGCTCTTCGCCGAACCAGTCCCGCATCTGCTGTTCCTGCCGTGCCTTTTGCCAACCGCCTGCTCGGATCATCAGTTGCTCGGCCTGACCCAGCACAACCCGGCCCTGCTTGGCGAATCCAGACGATGCCCACAGCACGCCGATGTTGGCGTCAATCAGGTGGGCATGCTCTGGGTTATGGATGCTGCCGGTTGTCGCCAGGACCTCTTGCAGTATCCACTCCCATACCTCGGGAGCCGGGCGAAGCTTGGGCCAGAGCGATTCGAGCAGATCCTCCGGGGGCATTGGTTTGCTCATGCATCACCTGCATCTTGAAATAGTGACCGGTTGCCGGTATTGGTGAGGATTAACTCAGCATCAAGGAGATGCAATGAAGCACACAATTACTATTGATATCGGCGTAGACGTGGTGGATATACCGACCATGCAATCAATGCCAAACCCTGAGTATTTGGGCTACATAGAAAACTCGCTGTTTTGGGTCGACCACCACGACGTCTTACGAGCTACACATGGTGAGTATCCAATCGCAACCACCTCTGAGCAGGTTGAGCTTCTGATCAACCACCTAAAAATTGTCGCAGATGGTATGCGCAGGGCTGGCGTCTAAAGTCGCGCTGCATTCACCTACGGCGCAGCCATTTCTCACCGACAGGAGTTCGTATGCCAACAACCAACATCGAGCGCTTCGATCAGGCATGCGGCTTGATCTTCGCTCATCTCTTCGACCGCTTTCCTCAGCGGACAATGATCCGCTCGGAAGACATTGAGGCTGTTTTCAAAGCAAGCGAGCAGGAACATGAGGACTGGTTGTCACAATACGTATCCCGAGAGGCTTTCTTTGGTTCAACGATGACTTGGTTGATTGACGCAGGCTACATCTGGTGCGCTGCCGGCCAAGACAACAACTTTCAGACAATCTTCACCCAGTGTGTACTCACCCCCAAAGCGCTTGAAGCACTTAAGGTGACACCGACCTCTCTCTCAACTGGCAGCCTTGGAGAGTCCCTGAAAGAAGCCGCCAAATCGGGCGCCTTAGATGCCGCCAAAGACCTGGCAAATCAGGTCATCAGCAAGGGCTGGAACATCGCGACGACAGCCGCAATGTCCGTTCTGAGCCAGGCCTGAGCACGATCCGACCCGAGGATCATTCGATCGCCTCCCAATCGGGTTTCTTGGTTGTCATGCGGGAATCCTGATACTTGAAATGGTGGCCGGTTGCCGTTATTGGTGATGCTCACACCTCAAAGCACGGAGCGCCTCAAATGCCGAAGTACATTGTCCAGAAGATTCCAGTCATTTTTCACGTACAAGGCAATCGCAATGGACGCAACACGCCAGATCCTATCCCTGGATTCGAATGGCGCATCGCCAACGCAGTGACCGGCCAAAGGTTCGGCGATCCTTACAACGACGAAGAAAGAGCCAATGCCAAGTGCCTGAAACTGAACGAACAGGAGGATTAAACCAGGCGCCGCAGCAGGATGCGGCGCCTCTACCCTTCCCCGCCACCCAACAGCACATCAATCAACTTCTGCTCTCCCAGGCGCATCGCGCCAAGACATTGCAGATCGTCGCACTTGGGTCCGAGCCCGAACACGGTCACTTCGCCATTCGGGCCTATGATGGTCAACACGCCTACGGTGCACTCAGGATGCTCGCCGGCACCCAGATCATCGGCAATCTTGCGCAAGGTCTTGGCAGCATCGCGCCAATCTTCCCGCTTGAACTCAAGAATCTTGACGGTCATTCGATCACCATCTGATGAGTTTGTGCGTGGGCATGGCCGTGCAGCAGGCCAACCAGTAGCCCCTGCGGAAGCCCGGCATCCTTGGCGGCATCAATCGCTTTCACCAGGGCAGCGTCGAGCTCTGCGACTGTGCGGGCGATATCCTTGCTTACCGGAAGCTCATGGCGAATGCGGGTGACGTTGCTCATTGCTACTCCCGCGCCACGAAACGGCGCATTCTAAGTTTGTGGCGCGCCTCAGCCGAAGACGTGACCACGACGAGCCCAGGCATAGGCAACGACCCCGGCATGAAGCATCACGCCGAAAGGGTTGACCCAATGGCCTTGCAGGACGGTTACGAATGCACCGAACCCGCCAATGGCTACGAGGTAGAACGCAACGCTCAGCAGCGGCTGATCAACCGGGCGCACCTTGCGCAGGTAGTCACAGGCAGCGACCACCACCAGAACGCACAGGAACACGTCCAGGGCAGTCATCGCCGAAACCAGGATGTTGTTCATATCAGGCACCTCGCGCCGCGACGAACGACCCCATGGCAGCCTTGATTGCCGGGATGATGTTCATCGCTGTCAGACCCAGCACGAAGGCTACGCCGCACAACAGGTCATCGGTGACAGCAAGATCGAGCTTGGGAGCCAGCCAGGCAGTGACGGGCTGGGTCAGGTAGACCGAGAAGCCAAATCCGGTAGCGACAGCGGTCGCGGCCTGGAATCGGGTCAGGTCCTTCAGGAAGCCGAGCGAAAGAATCGAGCCGATGAAGGCAGCCATCACCACCCCATACTTGCCCAACACTACGCTGGCGGCAGTGCTTGTTGGTTCGGCCATGGGGATGTCCTTGGTGAGAAGGCCTTTTGAGGCCCTTTTGCAAAAAAAGAAAGCCCGCGATCGACGGGCTTCGAAAAATTACTGGCGTACTACGGCGCTACGCCCCCGATTCAGGGTCGCTAGCCGGAACACCAGGTGAACGTTGATCTTCCTTATCATCGTCGAGCACCGGATCGGTATCTGGATCATCGGCCTTGGCATGATCGTCCGGAATCTGAGAACCCTCGTTCACTCTGGGGTCACGACTCGATTCTGGGTGAGTGTTCATATTGCCTCCTGGGCCATCAGCTCAACGCCGGTCATCAGACAGCGGCGTTTGTTCATCAGCTTCAGGGGGAACCCTATCCGGATCCTCCCAATCCTCAGGCCGATCCATGCCTGGCTTACTAAGCGGATCGTATTTCTTGGGGTCATCAGGATCCAGGGTTGGATCATCAATTTCAGGATCGGGTCTGGAAGGGTCTGAGCCTTGCGGCTGGTTTTGAAAGCTCGAGTCGTTAGACATACGCACCTCATCAATGAGGTCCAGATTATCTGGGCCGTACTCGTTGGAAACTGCTTGATTGACCGGGGTGCATTCGAACAGATGAGCGGGCAACAAAAAGCCCAACGCTATGGCCGGGCTCTGTTTAACCTGCCTAGCAGACAGAAGGTAATTACTTGATGAATCCTAGCGGGATCGTCGTTTCCTTCCGAGCCTTGATCAGCGCATCAGCCTCCGCTTCGGTCAAGCCTTCTTTGACTACAACCATGCCGTGAAACACCGTCCAACAATTCGCGCCTTTCGCGTGCTTGTTCCTCTCTTTCCTGATCTCAGTCATTTGCCTCTCCTTGAGTGCGAGATTAAGGCAAAATAATAGCAGGAAACAACAAAGCCCGACGCTTTGGTCGGGCTCTCTTGTTGTTACTCGATCTGATGCAAGTTCGCCCGCTTTTCTTGCACGGTTAGATCACCAAAGCGGCGCGGGTTGCCGCACATCCAGCAAGAACAGACCTTGCCGTGGTTGGCGAACAATCCTGCATGTCGGGGATCTGTCGACCAGCATTCTTGGGAACGCTGTTTTTGGTAGAAGCGTGCTTTGATCCTGCTCGTATCGTGTCGGCGTTGTGCTCTGGACATTTGATTCTCCTAAGCCAAAGCCGACGAAGCCCCGGCAGATTACTCTGGCGGGGCTTACGTGTCGTGCCATTGCAAGCTGGACACGCTGCTATGAAAACAGGTGTTTATCCGTACGGAAAGCTTTTTTTCATGCTGCGTCCAAATCTCCGTACAGCGCTCCATCCAACCAGGCTACCCCGGCCTTGATCAGCTCCCAGGCCTTGCGCTCGGACATCCCATTCTCTCGCCCGATTCGGTTGGCTGGCCACTTGGCGCCGAAGTAGAACCACACGAAATCGCCCATCTGCTGATTGCGCTTGATCAACTTCGCCAAGGCACTGTCTACCAACTCTGCCACCTCATCCTTGATCGTGTAGCTCTTGGTGGTGGACATGGGGTTACGAAGGCTCATCACAGCGGCCATCTGCGAGACGTATCCAGGTACGCCCATTCCATCCATTCGCCACCACCCCCACTGTTCCAGCAGATACTCGGTATCGCCCAGTGGCTTGTCCACGTAGGTTCTTTTCTTCATGCAGCCCTCCGGGGCGTCGGATCGGTGTCCAGGCCGAACAGCTCGCGCAGTAGCTTGTCAGCGTGTTTGTTCTTGGCGTTGCCCTCGGAGATCCAACCCTTGGCGAACTGCTCGAAACCCAAGTTGGCACGAGCGGCGTGCCAGTCGGCCACGATATCCATCAGGGCTGCCGAGGCGATTCGGCCATTGGTCTGCTCCAGCAGCATGCGATTGCCCACCTTGAGGAACTTGCACTCCACGGCAGTCAAACACTTACGCGGCGGTGCCGCAGTTACATTGCTCATCGAGCTACTCCATCGGCCACGCGGGCCTCAGCAATTCGAACGAAGCCCAGGAACTGGTCGGCGGGCATCGACTCCTTGATCACGTCCAGGAGCACCCGGTCCATTTGCAACTGGGACTGAGCCTTGGCATCCCTGCGCATCTCACCGCAACGCTTGAGCAGTCGCGCCCTGTCGTGGTTCATGTGCTTGAGCGCGGCCTTGGCGCGGTTGTACCAGCCGCGGTCGTAGGGAGTTCCCTGGTTGGCACCATCCAGTGCCTGAGCCAGCGCCAGCTCCAGCCGGATCGAGTCAGTCACCAGCTGCTCGTGCAGCGCCTCGCACTCGCTCAGGGTGGCGGGCAGATCCACAGGGCCGCGCAGGGTGTTGCTGGGCGCCGGGGTGTCGCCAGTGGCAACAGACTTCTCGGCGCCAGCACGCTTGGCCACCTTCACCGAGACGACCGGGATTGCAGGTTTGCCAGCGCCAGAGCGCGGCCACAGATCAGAAAGTTTCATGCTTAGCTCCTTTGGCGCGGTGACCTTGGGCAAACGGCCGGCCCATCTCGACTTCTTCGTTGCTGGGCTGATACCCGACCAGCTCGGCAAACCGGTGGTATGCACCCTGGTGCTGAACACGGCAGAAGCCGGTCTCGCCATGGCGGTTCTTGTCCACGATCAGCTCGGTGACCCCGGACTGGCCTTCCTCGGATTCGCCATCCCGGTGAACCAACACCACCACGTCGGCGTCGGCCTCGATCTGTCCTGAGTCGCGCAGGTCGCTCTTGGTGGGGCGCTTGTTGGCGCGGTTGGTTGGGCCTCGGTTCAGCTGCGCCAGCACGATCACCGGCACGCCAAGCTCCTTGGCCAGCCGTTTGATCGACTTGCTGATCTCGGTCACCTGGTCGTAGCGACTGGCCGACTTGCTCTCACCATTGATCAGGCCGATGTAATCGAGCGTCACCGAGCCAAGCCCATGCTCACGCTTGACTGTCCGGCAGATCTGGCGAATGTCTCGCATGGTCAGCGAAGCGTCATCGCAGAAGATTAGGGGTGCACTGTTGAGCCGATTGACCGCAGCCGTCAGGCCTGGCCAATCGTTATCGCCCATCGAGTGCCCCTCGGTGATGTGCTTGAGCTGAACGCTACCCACCGACGCCAGCGACCGGTTCGTCAGCTCCACATCCGTCATCTCCAGGCTGAACACCAACGAGGTGGACTTGGCCACCAGCGCAACACGCTCAGCGATGCCAAGGCCTAGGGTTGTCTTGCCGCTGCCCGGGGCGCCAGCGATGACCACCATGTGGCCAGGGCAGATGCCTGAGATGAACTTGTCGAGCGATGGCAGGCCAGTGTCGAACCCCAGCACCACATCACGGTTAAACCGGCGGTCAATTCCGTCGATCGCCTCAGGCAGCACCTCGCCGATGAAGCGGTACCGCTTGCGCGAATCCAACCCTTCAGCCTCAAGAGCGATCCAAGCCTGCTGCCCCTGCGCCAGCACCTCATCCAGCGAGTCGCCATCCTTCAGGCGCTCCGACATGATGTGCGCAGCAGCAATCACACGTCGGGCCACCGAGCGCTGCTTCACGATCCTGGCGTAGGCCGAGAAGTTCGCGGCGCTTGGGGTGTTGCGTGCGATCTCTGCCGCCACCACCAGCGTGCTACGCCCATCAGAGAGCGTTGGCCTGGCGTCGGAAAGTGTCACAACGTCGATCGCCCTCCCCTTCGCCCTGAATGCCAGCAGAAGCTCGAACAGCTCCGCGCAGTCGGGCTGGAAAAAGTCGCCAACCTCCAGCTTCACGTCGTCGATCAGGCCCGGTTGGTGGATCATTGAACCAATCAGCGCATGCTCAGATTGGGGGCTGTGCAGGCGCGATTCACCTTGACCATCCTGCATTGCATCCAAATAGTCCTGGCTGATCATGCTGCACCCCCGCGACGCGCCGAAGCCCAGGTGAAGGGAGCCAGCAGCCCGCTGTTCTCCCGCAGACGATCCATAGCCCGAGGGCCAATGTAGTCCGGCAGATTCTCGCGCTCTTGGTTGCTGATCAGGATCGTCGGCTTGACCAACTGGTAGCGCCGATCGATCACCTCGTGCAACAGGCTGGGCATGAAGTCCTTTCCAGGTCGTGGCGTGTGCATACCCACCTCGTCGATCACCAGCAGGTCGACGGCGGCCAGATCGGCCAGCAGGTCGGACTTCGAAGGTCCGGCGTTGCTCCGGAAGCTGTCGGTCACGGCCTGCATGATCGCCTCAGCAGTCACGATGAGGCCGGTGGCGCCGAGCTCCCGGACGACGTACTGCAGGATGGCGCAGGCCAGATGCGTCTTGCCGTTGCCAACCTCGCCCAACAGCATCAGCGCCCGACCGGCGCTGTAATGCTCGGCGAACTCCTCTGCGTAGCGGCGGCAGATCGACAGGGCGCGAGCCTTCGCAGCGTCGGCATCGGTGATGAAGTTGTCGAAGGTGCAGCCTCGGAACCGAGGTGTGATGCTGGTAGCGAGCAGGTCACGGTTCAGCTCGTCAGCGTCCTTGTCAGCTTGCGCTGCGGCTCGAACGCCTGCCTCGCACTGCAGGTTCAGAGCCTCCCAGCGGCAGCGTGGGCACTCAGTGAGTTTCCAGCCACCATCGAACTGCTCGACATGCTTCGCCTCGTACTGCCCGTGGCCTGGGGTCGCGCATTCGGAAACACAAGCGGAACGCTCGGCCGGCGCCGGGCTGAATTTAGATGAAGTCATCAGGGTACATCTCCTGGTGATGGGCCGGGACTTGCAGCACTGCGCTGCGCGAGCCGGTTGCTGGGGCGCTCCATGCGTCCTGCTTGAGTCGGTTCACGAGCCATTCGGTCTTGAAGCCCTGCCAACCTGCTGTCATGGCTTCCGCCAAAGCTTTGTCCGAGTCGATACCGGCCTGTCGGCATTTCTCCAGCTCGTTCAGCACGGTGTTCCAGATCGTCGTATTGAGCGGCCCTTTCTTCTTCCGGAACTGGAAGTAATCGCGGGCGGTTTGCTCGGTCAGATCAGTGGGTGCCAGTTCGAGCATCTGTTCAACCGTGAACCCATCACTTCCCCTCTTACGGTTCTTTGATGGTTCACCTTTGGGTTCTATTACGGTTCTGGGGGCATCTGGTGCCGGGGTGTCCGGCATCTGGTGCCAGGGTGTGGGGCACGTGGTGCCGGGGTCCCCGGCATCTGGTGCAGGGGGGCATTTAATGCCGGGGGCATAAGATGCCGGGGTTACGACGTAGTAGGTCGACCGCCCAGCCCGCTCTTTTGCCACCAGCAAGCTGACACTTTCCAGCCAGCGGATCGCGTTGCGCACAGCCCGCTCTTTCAGGCAAGTGCGCTCGCAGATCCTGGCGATGGAAGGCCAGCACACGCCGTCGTCGTTGGCATTGTCGGCCAGGGAGATCAAGACCGACTTTTGCGCGGCGCTCATTTCGAGCGGCCAGCAGGCGGTCATCAGGATGGTGCTCACAGATCAAGCTCCTCTGTGACCCGGCGCACGAAGGCGTCGTAGGTTTCCGCCATCTGGAAGCCTTGAAGCTCCAGCGCCTCGCGATACGCCTTCGCGCTTCCGTAAAGCGTCCAGCGCTGGCGCTCTGGCAGATTTCGAAACGCCGAATAGGTTGGCCAGGGGCCGGTGATGATCGCTGCGCCAGCGTGCTGCTGGAGCGCCTGGGCAGGGTTTGGGGTCGTGGTCATTGGAGAGTCTCCGATCCAGCGCCGGTGATCTTGGCGACGTGCTGCGCAAGATCGGTCAGCGAACCACCGGAAAGGCGCAGAACGAGCGAGCGCAGCGCTGTCACCGCATCCAGGGAAGACACCCGCGCCTCGGCCATTTCAAGCGCCTGGGGCGAGTGGTTGCTGATCGTCTCAAACACCTTGTCGGCATAGTTGAACGACGCGCTGGCGACCTGCAGAGTGGTCAGATGGTCGAAAACCTCGGGCCGCAGTGGCTCGCGCAGAGTGTTGACGATCGGAATGCTGAAGGTTGGCGGCTCACCACCCTCCAGCAGATGCCGACGCTCCTGCGCGAGGTGCTCGTCATACACGACCGAAGCATCACTGCCGGTCTGTCGTTCGAACAGCACACTCAGTGCCAGGCTGGCGCCAACCAGACCGACGTAGGTTTCGTCAAATTCGCAGATCTTGGCGCCATCGCTGACCACCTCGATTGCATCCATAACGGCCTCGAACGACAGCAACATCAGAGCCGCATTGGAGAAGCTCTCGAAATAGGCCTTGTTGATTACCTTGCTCATTGAGGCACCTTCTGGACCAGACGGAACCGGCCCTCAAAATATGGGTGGGTCGCCTGGGTGGCGGTGACCATCGTGGATTCGGAGACAAAGCGGTGGAAGGCGGCAGTGACGTGGCTTTTCGACCAGACCAAGTACTGCGAGCCGAGAGCTTCCTCGTGGCCATTGCGCACCATGCCGGCCGGGTTTGGCTGGTTGGGCCAGACCTTGAGCACGTAGTCCACGACCGCGCCGGATAGCCCGTGCCGCTTGAGCATCGTTTCCTTGATGCGGGTGAGCGATTGGCAGTTTTGCGGGCAGTGGTCCCACACGGTCGTCTGGCTCAGATCCTCGACGCGGCGCTCGATCCGCTCCAGCGCTGCCTGCTGCTCCCGCTGCTGGCGCTCAACAGCAACCAGGTGGTTCGCGTTAGCGGCGGTGATCTCGGCCTGGGTCATTGGGCGCGTCTGCTGCCCTTCCAACTCATTCAGGCGGGCGAGTACGCGACGGCGAACACCTTTCGACTCACGCATGGCGACCAGCTTGCATTGGTCGGCGGTGAGACGAAGTCCTTCGGACTGAGTGTTGTTCAAATTTTGCACTACGAAAGTTTCGTAGTTCTCCCCTTCAAGCTCATCCTTGCAGCGTGCAACGAAGTCGTTATGGCGGACAGATGCTTCGCCGAACGCAGCTCGGGCCTCATTGACCAGCACCAGCAGTTCGGTGGTGTCCATGGTGGTGAAGGCGGTAGAAGGCAGGTTCATGCCGCGCCTCCAGCTCTAAGCCGCTTGGGTGCTGGGTGTTCAGCTCGCTCGACAGACAAAACGCTCGCATTGACCAAAGCCCTGGCCTGTTGAATGAGCGCCTTGCAGGCGTTGGCCTCGGCAGCGCCAAGGTTGGCATCGATGAGGTAATTGCAGAGCGCTTCCGCGCCCTGCAATAGCTCGCTCGAAGCGCTCAGGGCGTCAGAGCAACTCACGCCAGGCTGGACTGCGAACATGTGATTGTCGCCGATCTGTCTGAACGGGGCGTGGCAGGTCATGAGTAGGGAAGTCATGCCGCACCTCCCGCGCCACGTTTCTCAGGGGTAGGTTTTTGTGGCGCGTGTTTTTGAATCTGCTGGAACCTCTCGATCTCGGCGTCAATGCCTCCGAAATTGGAGTCGTCGAGGTACTTGATCAGTTCGGTGAGCGCTTCAGCGCCACGGCCACAGTCGTGTACGTGGCTAATGTGGATGGCACGAGCAATAGCGGCGGTCCACTCGAGATAGCCCTTGGCAACCAGAAGCTGGAACTCGGCGCAATCTGCTACGTCTGCGACACTCGTTGGGGGGGTCATACCGCACCTCCTTGCTCAGGACCAACGCCAGCGTGCGCGGCATACACCAGCGCCAGTGCGGATTCGGCTGCGTAGAAAATCAAGGTGGCTTGATGGGTAACCGCAGGCTCGGTCATGAGCTCCATCAACCCAGCCACAACCGCTTCCAGACGATCAGTGGCGGCGTCTAGCGATTCATGAACTGGGATGCCGCCAACGGCCTCGAGTACCGAGTGCAGGCCCTGGGTGTGGAACTCGTGGCAAATGGTCATCGGTTGGGTAGTCATGGCTGCTCCTCGCGCTGGATGGCGTATTGCGCGCTACGAGCAATGGTCGTGGTCACATCAGCCAACAAGCTCAGCGCACGCAGCTCATTGAGGTAGACGCCCTCCCCATAGTTGACACAGAAGGCGAGTCGCTCAGTGAGCTGATGCAGCCCTTCACTTATGTCAGCTGCATACCTGAGCCCTTCGAGCATCGGGATATCCGCATTGATGCTAAACAGCTCAGGTTCGCCCATGTTGGGCTGGCCAAACTCCATTTGATTGAGGGGTGGCAGTTGCGCCGTTGATGGCGCGGTGGTACTTTTCGGGTGCGACATAGCGCATCTCCTATTTGCATAGCGATGTGTATCGAAGACCTCCTGGCAGAGGTCGGTTAAAAAGCCCGCCTGGCAGCGGGTTTTTTTGTGCCTTGAATTTGGGTAAGCCCATCATCCACGGAACAAAAAATATGCAACCCCCTCATCCGAGAGGGTCATGGCCTACCCTGGGCGGGCTTGGCGAATAGATGTTTGCGCGCGCATATCACGCTCCTCTGAAAGCGCAACCTGCGCTCGTATTAGGTTTCGGGTTATTCAAACGGCGACTGCTTGCCATTGGAAGGCCCGGAATAGGGCCTGCTTGCAATGAGAATCCACAAAACCGCCGGCCGCCGCCACTCAACTCGTGCGAGTTACTCACTGCTCCGGTTGTGAATTGGGCATTAGTGCCTGTGCTCGATGGTCTACGAGCCAACCGGTTTGCGTAAGGTGGTAAACCCAGCTGAGGATTCATACAGCTTCCTTCGTGATACTGGATGTGCATACAGAGCCAACAGGCCCAGGTGCCACAGGGGAGGTTTTGGCGGATGATTCACCTACCTTGTAGCGAGCTTCGACCTGAGCAATCAGGTGGCAGAGAGAAGCAGCTGAGACAGCTCCTTCCGTAGCAGTCTCAGCAAGAAGCGCTTTTTCAGCACTGATACTCAGCGCTCCGGACAGCCAGTACGACACGGTTGCCTGAGATACGCCCATAGCTGTCGCGGTCTGCGCTTGTGTGCCGAAATGCTTTATCAGTTCTTTGATTGAGCTCGCCATGATTCCAAGCCAATAATAAGTCAATTGATATCATGGACAGAAGCAAGCTTCTTTGCAAGCACATAAGGAGCCTTCTAGGATTGACGGATGAACCTATCCCAACGAATCAAAGCGGCCCGCAAGCATGCGCGCCTTACCCAATCAGAGCTGGCCGAGATCGTGGGCATTGCTCAGACCGCGGTGAGTCAACTCGAATCCGGAAAGACACTGAGGTCGGCCTACATCATGCAGATAGCCCAGGCATGCGGGGTGAATAGCCTGTGGCTGGCTTTTGGAGACGGGGAGATGCTCAAGCCTGAAGACGGATCAAACTTGATCCGCTCTACCCTCGACGAAATCTTCCATGGAGAGACGCACGAGGATGGCGAAGCCAACTTAGCGCTACGCGAGAGGATCGAGGCAGTGCAGGCGGCCAGTAGGCTAAGCCCTTCTGAAAGCACTGCTTCAGAAGTGATTCCGTACCTGATTGAGATGGACGACCCAGCGCGCCCCGGGCGAACTAAGCTCGAGTTCAGCATTACTGCCTCCCTCCAGGTCAGTGACGATGTACTTCGCCGGAATGCTGTCGATGCCAAGAGTGTCGTGGCTATCGCGGTAACAGGGAACTCAATGTCGCCAGTGCTGCAAGATGGTAGCTCTGTGCTGGTTGATATGCGCGAAACCTTGATCCGAGACGGCAAGATCTACGCCATTGACCATGACGGCCAAATCAGAGTCAAGACTGTCTACCGCCTCCCTGGGGGAGGCATACGAGTTCGGAGCTTCAATACCGCTGAGTATCCGGATGAGACCTACACACCATCAGAACTTGAGGATCAAAAAATCAGAATCGTTGGCCGAGTCTTCTGGGGTGTCACCCTCTTTTAGCCTCGCATCAACATAAGCCTAACGCCCGGTCTTCCGGGCATTTTTGTACCCCCATTCGCTAAAAATCAGTCGGTTGATAAAAAAACGAGGGAAACCCTTGCATATAATTATTAGTATGCTTATATTTTTATGCATTCCTTCAGACATGGACGTACCCGATGAACAACATGGTTAGCTTCAGAGGTATCCAAGGTGACGTCGGCCTACTCGCTGCGCAGGAGCTCAAAGCGGCCCTAGGCATCTGCTGCGGACTGGCAAATAAAGAGATCGCTCGGGAGCTTGCTTGCTCCCCGGCCACCGTGAAGAAGTCGATCGAGCGCATCTTCTTCAAACTCGGGGTGAGTAGCCGTTCAGCCGTACCAACCGAACTCTTTTGCCGAGGGATAGCCAGGAAGCTCTCTCTGATCATGTGCGTCGTTTTCGTTGGCCAAGCGGCAGTGTCGGAAGAGCAGATGCTTCGCATACGCCGCGGCGGCAACGGCGGCGAGCGCAAGATCGAAACCCGTGTTGCTACCCGGCGCGCTGAGTGCGGCCTGGCGGTGGCGTGACGCTGCCTACCTGAACTGATCCACCTGATTTTTGCGAATGCCATCAATCGCGGCAGGCCCTCGGCTTGCCCAAAGCAAGGAGATTCACATGCTTATGCTCAGCCGCAACATCGGTAAGGCCGTCATCATCGGCGGCAACATCCGGGTCAGCGTGGCCCAGGTTAACGGCTGCCAGGTCCGCCTGGGGATCGAGGCGCCGCGTGGTGTGATCGTTGACCGCGAGGAGATCCATCACCGCCGGGTTGCCGAAGGCACCGCCCAGGATGCGCCGGGGTTCAACATCGACGACCACGTCAAGCTGGTGGCCGATGCTCGCCGGTACCGGTGGTTGCGTGACCGAGAGCGAATCGAAGATCCCGACGAAGACCTGCTGGTGGTGCGCGGCGATAACTGGCTATCCGGCGAAGAACTGGATCAGGAGATCGATACCGCCCTGCGCCTGGAAGCCTTGGAGCAGCAGGTGGTGCAGGACCAGCAGCCATGACTCAGGCCGGCCTGCTCCTGCTGCTGTGGGATGCCCTGCAGCACCGTCAAACCACCTTTGGCCAAGTGCTCGACCTGTCCACGGCTTGCGGCCTGGACGGTCGCCGGGTGCTGGCCGACCATTTTCGGATGCTGCCATGATCAAGCACCGAGCAATCAACCCGGCTGCCCTCCCCGCCATCGGCCAGCCTCTGGGCGGTGGCTTCTACGCCGGGCGCCTGTTCTTCGCCGGAGCCGAGCACGCGGTCATCGACTCCGGGCGCGGGTTCGAGAGCCAGGCACAGTGGCAGGACCAGTCAGGCCCAAGGATCACCGTTAAGGGCACCCAGTGCCGCCACGACGATTACGCCAACACCCTGGCCATGGCCGAATCCGGCAGCGCAATCGCCCGTAAGGTCCTGGGCATGACCATCCTGGCCAGCGGGGCTGGCACCTGCCGAGCATCGAGCAACTGCAGGTCATGCGGGCCAACCTGCTGCAACTGGAAGACTGGGGCCGGTACTGGACCATGCAACGTGAAGGCGGGCCAACGCAGGCCTTTACCAAGGCGGAATACTGGTCCAGCACGCAGAACACCTCCGGCAGCTCCTGGTGCCTGCACATGCTCCCTTGGTGCGTGCCGGCTACCAACTGGGCAACCAAGTGCAAGGGCATTCGCCCGGTGCGCACGCTGCTGATCAGCCAGGAGGCTTTCGTGCACGCGCCATCGACCGACGCGCCGGATCTGCGCGGCCTGGCCAATCAGGCGGCGGTGGCCACTGTACTCGAGCGCTTCGTGAACGAGGACGCAGGGAAGTTCTACGGACGCACCGAGGCCCTGGTGATGGAGCTGGCAACTTTGGCCGCGGCTAGCGCGGCAGATAAGCGCGACAACCGGAACCTGGCGCATCAGGCGTCGAATCACAGTGACAACTGAGGCTCAACCATGGCTAAAGTCATAGCTCAGATCACCGCCAGTCTGCCAAGGCTCATGGAGGTGGGAGAGTACCGAAAGCTGCGATACGCCGGCGGAAAACCGAGCTTGCAGCAGCTGAAAAAATGGATTGATGACGGAGAACTGGGTGGCGAAGTCCGCGGCGGCATGTACTTCGTCGACCTGCAGGCCGCAGTAATTGGATCGAGCGACCCGCTCTTGGCTCAGATGCTGGATATTTGAAATGGCACCACGACCGCGCAGCCCGAAGAACAGGAAGCTTCCGCCAAACCTTTACCCGAACGGGAAATACTGGCGTTATAAGAACCCGATCACCGGGAAGATGACCAGCATCAACAAGCCGTATGAGGAGGCGGTTCGCCTGGCGAAGGCTGCCAACGCCAAGCTGGCTTTTCTCATGACCGACAACGGCGAAATGCTGGCCACCATCACCGGCGACCGCCTACCGACTATCGGCAGCCTGATAGATCGCTTCGAAGCCGAATGGCTGCCAGAGCGCGGCTATGCGCGCTCGTCGCTGGACGAGATCGGCTACAAGCTCAAGCGCTATCGGGCAGATATCGGGCACCTGCTGGTGGGCCAGTTCGACGTTCTTGCTGCTGCCGAGTACCTGGATCAGTTCAGCAACAACGCTTACACGAAGCACCGCAGCCTGCTGGTCAGCCTGCTGACCTTCGCGATCGCCAAAGGCATGGTGGAGCGCAATGCGGCCGATATGACGCTGCTCAAGAAGGAAGCGAAGAAGAAGCGCCAGCGCCACACCCTGGAAGGCGTGCAGAAGATCCTCAACGCTGACACCACGCCAAGCTGGCTTACGCTCGCCATCAGGCTGGGCCTTACAAGCTTGCAGCGGCGCGAGGATATCGTGACCTGGAAGAAGTCGGCGGTCGACTTGATGAAGAACACCATCAAGGTATCCCCCGGCAAGACCGACAACTACGACACGCCGATACACCTGCAGATCATCATGGGTAAGGCGCTGCGCGAGACGGTGAACGAGTGCTTTCGATCGCCAGTCATTTCGCCACTTCTGATCCATTACCGCCCGAAGGCACGCCGGCAGGACCAGATCGAGGCGAAAGAGCATTGGACCGCGGTCACCCCGGATTACCTGTCCAAGAGCTTCAGGAGGGCCAGGGACGCGGCGAAAGCCTACGACCACCTGGAACTCGAAGAACGACCGACCTTCCACGAGATCCGAGCACTGGGCGCCTGGCTTTACGAGCAGCAGAATTTTTCAACTGAATACGTCCAGTTGCTGATGGGACACGCTACTGCAGAAATGACAGAACGGTATCAAGACGGACACGCACCGAAGGAAATTCGGTACGTCGAAGTGAAGGCTGATCTGGCCATCTGACGAACGGCAATCGCCCGCACAGACCAGATAGAGGTGGGTGGTTTTGCAAAAGTTTTGCAAAAGTTTTGCAAAAACAAAAAGGGCGACCCGCTAGGATCGCCCTTCAAGTGCCCGGAAACCGGGGCTTTCGTTTGGTAGGCACAATTGGACTCGAACCAACGACCCCCACCATGTCAAGGTGGTGCTCTAACCAACTGAGCTATGTGCCTGTCGATGAGGGTGCATTCTACGCGCTAGAAAATCCCTGTCAACAGTTTTTTTCGAGCTAACCTACTGATTCTAAAAATGTTTGCGCCCATGGGTGGCAGTAACGCTCCTGTAAAGGATTTTCACCATACGACTAGCGGGTGTTTATTATTATTGATAGCATCGGTACATTCGTTAAAAATATAAAACACGAGGTTTTCCGAGCATGGCTAACACCCCCTACCCCCAGTCCTACTACGCCGCCTCGGCCAACCCGGTGCCGCCACGTCCGGCGCTGCAGGGCGAGGTGGAGACCGATGTATGCATCATCGGTGCCGGCTACACCGGCCTGTCGAGCGCGCTGTTCCTGCTGGAGAACGGCTTCAAGGTGGCCGTCGTCGAAGCCGCCAAGGTCGGCTTCGGTGCATCGGGCCGCAATGGCGGGCAGATCGTCAACAGCTACAGCCGCGACATTGACGTCATCGAACGCACCGTCGGCCCCAAGCAGGCACAACTGCTGGGCGAGATGGCCTTCGAAGGCGGACGCATCATCCGTGAGCGCGTGGCCAAGTACAACATCCAGTGCGACCTGAAAGACGGCGGCGTATTCGCGGCCCTGACCAGCAAGCAGATGGGCCACCTGGAGTCGCAAAAGCGCCTGTGGGAACGCTTCGGCCACACCCAGCTGGAGCTCATGGACCAGAAGCGCATCCGTGAAGTGGTGGCCTGCGACAGCTATGTAGGCGGCATGCTCGACATGAGTGGGGGCCATATCCATCCGCTGAACCTTGCCTTGGGCGAGGCCGCTGCGGTCGAGTCGCTGGGCGGCGTCATCTATGAGCAGACGCCTGCCGTACGCATCGAGCGTGGCGCCAACCCTGTGGTACATACCCCACAAGGCAAAGTGCGCGCCAAATTCATCATCGTCGCGGGCAACGCCTACCTGGGCAACCTGGTGCCGGAACTGGCCGCCAAGTCCATGCCCTGCGGCACCCAGGTGATCACCACCGAGCCACTGGGCGATGAACTGGCCCGCACTCTACTGCCACAGGACTACTGCGTCGAAGACTGCAACTACCTGCTCGACTACTACCGCCTGACCAGCGACAAACGCCTGATCTTCGGCGGCGGTGTGGTCTACGGTGCACGCGATCCGGCGAACATCGAGGCGATCATTCGTCCGAAGATGCTCAAGGCCTTCCCTCAGCTCAAGGACGTGAAGATCGACTACGCCTGGACCGGCAACTTCCTGCTGACCCTGTCGCGCCTGCCGCAGGTCGGTCGTATCGGCGACAACATCTACTACTCCCAGGGTTGCTCGGGCCATGGCGTGACCTACACCCACCTGGCGGGCAAGGTACTGGCCGAAGCCCTGCGTGGCCAGGCCGAGCGGTTCGACGCCTTCGCCGGCCTGCCACACTACCCGTTCCCGGGGGGTCAGATGCTGCGCGTACCGTTCAGCGCCATTGGTGCGTGGTACTACAGCCTGCGGGATCGCCTGGGGTTCTGATGTAGCACCGTATTGTTCTTTTCGCGGGTAACCCCGCTCCCACAAACGTGCACCTGTGGGAGCGGGTTTACCCGCGAAGTGGAATCAGTACCGCCAGCAACTACTGCCCTAGGCTGCGCAGCGCCTGCTTCGCGGCAATCTCCTGGCCATCGCGCGCCAGCTCGTCGGCGGCCTTCAGCCAGCGCTGGCGATCGACCTGGGCCGGCAGGCGCTGCGGCGGTTGTACCAGCACAGCCCAACTCCCCTCCTTGGCCCAGGCGCTCTCGAAGGTGTCGAAATCCAGCAGATGCCGCCGGGCCATCCCTGAGCGCAGCAACACCCGCTGCTTGTAACGGTCGTAGCCAATCAACACCGCATAGCGTGGCTCGCCCCAGAGCGCCGAGCCGTCGTGATAACGCAACAGTACTGGATGACCGGCGGCCACCTGGGTGAGCAAGGCATCCAGGCGCTTGTCCAGCGGATAGACCACCATCCCGTACTCGCGGGCGACCCGGGGAATGCCGGTCTCCAGCGACGCCGCGCCCTGCGGCAGGTTCAGTGATTTGTCCAGCAGGCCAGGCGTGATCGGCGCGCCCTGCTGCGAAAGCACGGCGGCCAGGGCCATGGAGCCGCTCAAGTTGGCATTGCCACGATAGAACGGCACGCTGCTGATCTCGACCCGCTGCGGCAGTTTGTCGAGCGCCGCCGGTGGAGAACCGGCGCAACCGGCAAGGCTGGCGGCCACCAGGCAGACCGCTAGCAGGCGGCGCGGGCTCAGGGAGGTGAAGAAATGCTGCGACATGGACACTCGCTTGTTTCGACGCCCGGCAGACAGCGCCCGGCACTGGGCTCCGATCATAGGCGCCTGCGCGGCGCGGGTATAGCCCGCTTCGAGCTTGTAACGAAACGACGCAAACAATAGACCTTCGGTCAATGGAACGTCACACGCCTGCGGCTAGACTAAGTAAGTGTCTGGAGGGAACAGCCCACAGCTGTCCCGAGAGAAGGAGGCACGCACATGAGCCTGACAATGGCAATCTTCATGCTGGTCGCGATGTGGTTGAGCGTCGCCACCGCCATGCTCTGGGGGGTACTGCGCATCGCACGACGCCATGCCCGACCGCATCACACCCAAGCGGCCACCACGCCCAAGCCGCACCCGCTGCATCGCACCCGCCGGCACGCCGGGGCACATTGACCTGATCCGCAAAAGAACAAGGGGCTGCCTGGTAGCCCCTTCTCTTTTACCTCAGCCTGGTGTCAGCCTTGCGCCGCCTCGCGCTTCAGGCGTGCCCGGCGAACCATGATGTTGAGAATCTCGATCACCGTGGAGAAGGCCATCGCTGCGTACACATAGCCTTTCGGTACGTGGGCGCCGAAACCTTCGGCGATCAGCGTCATGCCAATCATGATCAGGAAGCCCAGTGCCAGCATCACCACGGTAGGGTTGTCGTTGATGAACTTGGCCAGCGGGTCGGCGGCCACCAGCATCACGATCACGGCACTGACCACGGCGATGATCATGATCGGCAGGTGCTCGGTCATGCCCACGGCAGTGATGATGCTGTCTACCGAGAAGACGATGTCCAGCAGCAGGATCTGGCCGATGGCCGCAGCAAAGCCCAGGGTTACGGTGGAGCCGGCCTTGGACTCTTCCTTCGCACCATGCGGGTCGACGCTTTCGTGAATCTCCTTGGTCGCCTTCCACAACAGGAACAGGCCACCGGCGATCAGGATCATGTCCTTCCAGGAGAAGGCGTGGTCGAACACCTCGATCACCGGCTCCGTCAACTGGACGATCCAGGCCACCGTAGAGAGCAATGCCAGGCGCATGATCAGCGCCATGCTGATACCGATGCGTCGCGCCTTGGAGCGGTAGGCCTCGGGCAGCTTGTTGGTGAGAATGGAGATGAAGATCAGGTTATCGATACCCAGCACGATCTCCATCGCCACCAAGGTAGCCAGGGCGACCCAGGCGGCGGGGCTCGCGGCAAGTTCCAGCAAGTATTCCATTTAGTGTTCCTTCGCTCAGATGTCCTGGGTGTCGTTCTTGTCTTGCTTGCTCTCGGGCTTTTGCCCTTCACCACCAAGAGTGTCGTTCAGCGCTTGCTGGGCCGCCTCGTTGGTCTTGTCGATCGCCTGCTTGGCCGATTCGGCAGCCTGGTTCAGCACCTGCTGGGCCGACTTCTCGGCCTGGTCGCACCCCGCCGTGGCCAACAGCGCCAGCACCAGTACCAACGGGGTGCCGATGGATTTCAGTTGTAGCATAGGGTCCTCGCTTATCGATATTCGGCTGGCGCGCGCACCGCGCCTGATGGGGTCGAATTCTAGAGAGGACAACAGTTCAGGAAAATTCGTATTTTTAGCGGTTATACTTCGTTTTTTTCGAATCGAGTAGCGTCTCCATGCTCAACTACCGGCAGCTTCACTATTTCTGGGTAGTAGCCCGCACTGGCAGCATCACCCGCGCCAGCGAGCAATTGAATCTCACGCCGCAGACCATCAGCGGCCAGATCAGCCTGTTCGAACAGACCTACAACCTGGAGCTGTTCCAGCGCGTCGGTCGCCAACTGGAGCTGACCGAAACCGGCCGCCAGACCCTCGCCTATGCCGAGCAGATGTTCCAGATCGGCAGCGAACTCGAGACGCTGCTGCGGGCCGGCCCCCAAGAGCAGATCCTGTTCCGCGTCGGGGTCGCCGACGTGGTGCCCAAGTCCATCGTCTATCGCTTGCTGGCACCGACCATGGAGCTTGACGAAGTACTGCGCATCAATTGCCGTGAAGACAAGCTGGAGCGCCTGCTCGCGGACCTGGCGATCCAGCGCCTTGACCTGGTGATCTCCGACAGCCCCATGCCCAGCCATCTGGACATCAAGGGCTATAGCCAGAAACTCGGCGAGTGCGGCCTGAGCTTTTTTGCTACTGCGGCACTTGCCACTCGGTTGAAGCAGCCCTTCCCCGGTTGCCTCAACGACGCACCGCTACTGATCCCCGGCCAGGAAACGGTGGTGCGCAGCCGCTTGTTGCGCTGGCTGGCCGAGCAGCAGGTGCAGCCGCGTATCGTCGGGGAATTCGACGACAGCGCCTTGATGCAGGCATTCGGACAATCGGGCAGCGGCGTCTTCGTGGCACCAAGCGTGATCGCCGATGAGGTGTGTCGGCAATACGGCGTGGAGTTGATCGGGCAAACCGAGGCGGTGCATGAGTCGTTCTATGCGATTTCGGTGGAGCGCAAGGTCAAGCATCCGGGAATCGTGGCGATTACCGAGGGGGCACGCAGGGAACTGTTCAACTGGTGAGGCCATGCTGGCTTTTTCTGGCAGATTGCACCGCGATCGCTGCAGTGCGTCGGAGGAACAATACCGTCAGCCCTGTCCTACAGTGCCTGTGCTAAAGTCCGCGGTTCGTTCAAACCCGAGACCCCGCTGCACATGAGCCCTGTTTTTCGCCTTCTCAACCGCACCAGCCTGGTGACACAGATCATCATTGGCCTGGCTGCCGGCATCGCCCTGGCGCTGATCGCCCCGAGCCTGGCCCGGGATCTTGCATTCCTCGGCAAGGTGTTCGTCTCGGCCCTCAAGGCCGTGGCACCGATCCTGGTGTTCGTGCTGGTCATTGCCTCCATCGCCAACCACCAACAAGGCCAGCAGACCCATATCCGCCCTATTCTCTGGCTCTACCTGCTGGGCACTTTCGGTGCCGCGGTGGTCGCCGTGGTGGCGAGCATGGCCTTCCCTTCGACTCTGGTGTTGAGCGCACATGAAGCGACGCTGAGCGCCCCCGGCGGCATTACCGAAGTGCTGCAGGGCCTGCTACTGAGCGCGGTGGACAATCCGGTGAGCGCACTGGTCAATGCCAACTTCATCGGCATCCTGACCTGGGCGATCGGCCTGGGCATAGTGCTGCGCAAGGCCGGCAAGGCAACGCGCGGTGTGGTCGACGACCTGTCCAACGGCATCACGCAGCTGGTTCGCGTGGTGATTCGCTTCGCCCCGCTGGGGATCTTCGGCCTGGTCAGCTCGACCCTGGCCGAGGCGGGCCTGGATGCCCTGCTCGGTTACCTGCACCTGCTGGGGGTGCTGATCGGCTGCATGCTGTTCGTGGCGTTGGTGATGAACCCGTTGATCGTGTTCTGGAAGATTCGTCGCAACCCTTACCCGCTGACCCTCCTGTGCCTGCGCGAAAGCGGTATCACCGCGTTCTTCACTCGCAGCTCGGCGGCAAACATTCCGGTGAACCTGGCATTGTCGGAGCGCCTGGGCCTGCATGAAGACACCTACTCGGTGTCGATCCCGCTGGGTGCGACCATCAACATGGCCGGGGCAGCGATCACCATTACCGTGCTGACCCTGGCGGCGGTGCATACCCTGGGGATCACCATCGACCTCCCGACCGCGGTGCTGCTCAGCGTGGTGGCTGCGGTCTGTGCCTGCGGCGCCTCGGGCGTGGCCGGCGGGTCGCTCCTGTTGATTCCTCTGGCTTGCAGCCTGTTCGGCATTCCCAGCGAGCTTGCCATGCAGGTGGTTGCCGTCGGCTTCATCATCGGTGTGTTGCAGGACTCGGCGGAAACCGCGCTCAATTCATCGACCGACGTACTGTTCACTGCGGCTGCGTGCGAGGCCATGGAGCGGCGTGCTGTCTGAGCCGCAATTGCTTAAGCCAGACGCAAGGCCTAGGCTAATGGCCTTTCCTAGTAACGAGACAGGGCCATGTCAGAACACGAAACCGCAGGCGAAGGCCGCCTCAACAGTATCGAGGTCCGTATCCTCGGCGCGCTGATCGAAAAGCAGGCCACCAGCCCGGAAAGCTACCCACTGACACTCAATGCGCTGGTCCTGGCCTGCAACCAGAAGACCAGCCGGGAGCCGGTGATGAACCTCTCCCCCGGCCAGGTCGGCCAGGCCCTGCGTGCACTCGAAGGCCAGGACATGGCCCGCCTGCAGATGGGCAGCCGCGCCGACCGCTGGGAGCAGCGGTTGGACAAGGCGCTGGAACTGGTGCCGGCACAGTTGGTACTGATGGGCCTGATGTTCCTGCGCGGGCCGCAGACTCTCAACGAATTACTGACCCGCAGCAATCGCCTGCACGAATTCGAAGACGTCGATCAGGTCCAGCATCAGCTGGAACGCCTGGTTTCACGTGGGCTGGCGTTGCACCTGCCACGTCAGGCAGGCCAGCGTGAAGACCGCTACACCCACGCCCTGGGCGATCCGGCCGAGATCGAAGCGATTCTTGCCGCGCGCCAGCAGGAAGGTGGTTCACGCAGTGCGTCAGGTGCGGCTTCGGACGAGCGGATCGAGGCGCTGGAAGCCCGGATCGCGGCACTGGAAGCCCGGCTGGCTCAGCTTGAGGGCTGAGTCAGGGCTGGTCGGGTTCGGGGAAGTTACGGCAGCTCTTGCGCTCGGCCAACTCTCTGTCGCTGGGGCGCTGGTCGACGAACACGGTGCGGCCGTCGGGATAGATTTCCAGATAGCCCCAGTGCAGGTCCTGCTCCTGCTGGCCGGGCTTGGGTGGCACCAACCACCAGGGTTCTCGACTGATCGGGGTCATGACTGTACCTCCTGGGAGCGTCTGCAGTAATCATAGACACCCTCGGGTGATACTTGGTTTGGTCGGCCATATCACGAAAAAGCCCGCTCCCACCGGTAAAGCGCAGCTCTCGAGAACTGCGCTTTACCGGTGGGAGCGGGCTTGTCCCGCGATCAGACCAGCGCTGACTTACGCCGGCGCCGAAGTCCGGATCAGGTGGTCGAAGGCTGCCAGCGAAGCTTTGGCGCCCTCGCCCACGGCGATGACGATCTGCTTGTACGGCACCGTGGTCACGTCACCGGCCGCGAACACACCCGGGATGCTGGTCTGGCCTTTGGCGTCGACGATGATCTCGCCGCGCGGCGACAACTCGACCGTGCCCTTGAGCCAATCGGTGTTCGGCAGCAAGCCGATCTGCACGAAGATACCTTCGAGCGCCAGTTCGTGGATCTCGTTGCTGGTCCGGTCTTCGTAGCGCAGGCCGGTGACCTTCTCGCCGTTACCCAGCACTTCCTTGGTCAGGGCGCTGGTGATCACCTTGACGTTCGGCAGGCTGTGCAGCTTGCGCTGCAGCACCGCATCGGCACGCAGCTGGCTGTCGAACTCGATCAGCGTCACCTGAGCGACGATACCGGCCAGGTCGATGGCTGCTTCCACGCCAGAGTTGCCGCCGCCGATCACCGCCACGCGCTTGCCCTTGAACAGCGGGCCGTCGCAGTGCGGGCAGTAGGCCACGCCACGGGAGCGGTATTCCTGCTCACCGGGGACATTCATTTCGCGCCAGCGGGCGCCGGTGGCGAGGATCACGGTCTTGGCCTTGAGCGACGCACCGCTGGCCAGGCGTACTTCATGCAGACCGCCATCGGCGGCCGGGATCAGCGCTTCACCGCGCTGCAAATTCATGATGTCGACGTCGTACTGCTTGACGTGCTCTTCCAGCGCAGTGGCAAGCTTCGGCCCTTCGGTCTCCTGCACGGAGATGAAGTTCTCGATCGCCAGGGTGTCGAGCACCTGGCCGCCGAAGCGCTCGGCGGCAACGCCGGTACGAATGCCTTTGCGCGCAGCGTAGATGGCTGCCGCAGCGCCAGCCGGGCCACCGCCGACCACCAGCACGTCGAAAGCGTCCTTGGCGTTGATCTTTTCAGCCTGGCGGCTGCCAGCACTGGTGTCGATCTTGCCAAGAATCTCTTCCAGGCCCATACGGCCCTGGCCGAACACTTCACCGTTCAGGTAGATGCTCGGAACCGCCATGACCTTACGCGATTCGACTTCATCCTGGAACAGCGCACCATCAATGGCGACGTGACGAATGTTGGGGTTGAGCACTGCCATCAGGTTCAGGGCCTGGACCACGTCCGGGCAGTTCTGGCAAGACAGCGAGAAGTAAGTCTCGAAGCTGAACTCGCCTTCCAGGGCCTGGATCTGCTCGATCACTTCGGCGCTGGCCTTCGAAGGGTGGCCGCCGACCTGCAGCAACGCCAGTACCAGAGAGGTGAATTCATGGCCCATGGGGATGCCGGCGAAACGCAGGCTGATATTGCCCCCGGGACGGTTGAGCGAGAATGACGGGCGACGGGCGTCGCTGCCGTCCTCGCGCAGGGTAATGAGGTTCGACAGGCCGGCGATCTCAACCAGCAGGTCGTGCATTTCACGGGACTTCGCGCCGTCGTCGAGGGAGGCAACGATCTCGATCGGCTGGGTGACCCGCTCCAGGTAGGTTTTCAGTTGCGATTTAAGCGTGGCGTCCAACATACGGGGCGATTCCTTTTTCAAAACTCGGATACAAAATCGCCCAGGCGAGGTCGCCCGGGCGTTTGACGGGGCAGTGAGTACTTCAGCTGTGGCGGCTGCTCACCGCCCTCGACTGATGCATGGACTCAGATCTTGCCGACCAGGTCCAGCGACGGCGCCAGAGTGGCTTCGCCTTCTTTCCACTTGGCCGGGCAGACTTCGCCTGGGTGAGCGGCAACGTACTGGGCAGCCTTGACCTTGCGCAGCAGCTCGGCTGCGTCACGACCTACACCACCGTCGTTCAGTTCGACGATCTTGATCTGACCTTCCGGGTTGATCACGAAGGTGCCGCGATCAGCCAGACCGGCTTCTTCGATCAGCACGTCGAAGTTGCGCGAGATGACGTGGGTAGGGTCACCGATCAGCGGGTACTGGATCTTGCCGATGGTGTCCGAAGTGTCGTGCCAGGCTTTGTGGGTGAAGTGGGTGTCGGTGGACACGCCGTAGATTTCGACGCCCAGCTTCTGGAACTCGGCGTAGTTGTCAGCAAGGTCACCCAGTTCGGTCGGGCAGACGAAAGTGAAGTCGGCCGGGTAGAAGAACACGACGGACCATTTGCCTTTCAGGTCGGCTTCGCTTACCTGAACGAACTCGCCTTTGTGGTAGGCAGTGGCGTTGAACGGTTTGACCTGGCTGTTGATGATTGGCATGAGAAACGCTCCTTCGAGGGTTAGTTAACTTGGGGTGGGTAACTTTCGATGGAGTAATCCTATCCAATGACCTCGACAATGGCTCATTGGTAAACCTCATGTTGGTGATTGGTTTTGGCTATAAGCTGCGCGACCGATAGATTTTTTCATTCCTATGCCTCGTCTGCCGGTCCTGAAGTACAGGTCGAGGCTGCGCCCTCTGCGTAATCCAGCCAGCAGCTCGCATCTGCTTGCTCACCCCAGGAGACCCTTACCCGTCCTCGCGCGTCATGCGAGCGAAAATGCAGGCGGCTGCCCTGCCCCACCATCCCCACCTCGTCACCTTGCACATCGAATACCTGGGCACCGAACGGCAAGGCATGCCCGTGCTCGTTGCGAGCCTCCAGCATCAGCAAGCGACCGCTGCGCGTCGGATAGTGCAGCAGTGTCACCGCACCGGCTCGGGGCACCACCGACTGACCGCTGATCTGCAACTCCACATCCTGTGACATGCCCTTGGGGTCCAGGTCGACGGTATTCACGCTGTAGGGGCTCAACGAGGGGACCACCGCAAAGCCCTGGGCATTCAGCCGCACACTCGGATGCTGTTGAATACGCGCCGCTTCAGCGAAGGGGGCATGGACGATAGCGAAACTTTCGCCCAACGGTTGTGCCAACAGTACACCTCCCGGATGGGCGACCACCGAGCCACGCGCGCCGAGTGCCAGCTGACGGGATCCCTGGCGCTGGGCCACGACCCCGCTCAGCTCTCCCGTCGGGCTGCGATGCACCAGGTTGGCGTCGAGCCCTGCGCCGCCTTGCCTTCCCTCCTGGTACACACTGGACAGGCCATACCCCCATTGCCCATCCTCGCCGGCAGTCGCGCTCCAGCGCACATTCGTCCTGGCCCCGCCTTCGGAGTCGCGGCTCATGCTGGAACTCAGCGATCCACGACGTTGCAGACCCAACGGCAAGCTGGCCGTCAGTGTCAAAGCGCTCACGGCCTGTCCGTTGCCTCGATACTCGCGCCCAAGCGTCATGCCGTAGGAGAGCGAGCGCAGATTGTTGTAATACCCCACGTTGTACTCACGATTGCCCACCCCAGATCCCCACTGCTTACCCGCGCTGGCCCTCAAGCTCAGACGACCGCTTCCGGGCAGGCGCTGCTGAAGTGTCATCGCTGCCCGCCAGTGCTGAGGCGAACGCTGATTTGTACGCTGCGTTTGCTGGCTGGTGCGGGCGAACTCGTCAAAGCTGTAGTAGTCAGCGCTATTGCGATGGGTAAGGCTGGCGCTCAGGTCGGTGGCCGTTGCCTCCACCCGCTGGCGCCAACTGAAACGCAGCGCCTGCCCCTGCGCGGAGCGACCCTGGCCTAGCGATGCCTGCGCCTGGTATGCGGTCAATCCAAAAGCACCAAAGCGGCTGTTGATTGCCCCCCCCATGGCGCTGGCCAGATAGTCCTCTGCCAGCCAGGCGCCTCCATGTACGCTGAAGGTGTTGTCCACCCCTTGCTGCCAACTGCCTTGCACATGCCCTGGGCCAGGACGCCCAAGGTCGTCGCGCCACACCCCCGCACTAAGGTCGAAACGGCTTGCCCCTTCTCGCAAGGCCAGTGGCGCGGCCTGATAGGGCAACGTGAAGCGTCGTACGCTGCCGTCAGCCTCCTCCAGGGTGACCTCCAGATCGTCGTTGAGGCCACTGGCATAAAGGTCGTCGATCTCGAATGGCCCCGGCGGCACCGTCGACTCATGCAGCAGCATCCCTCGCTGGCGGATGCTCAACAGCGACGTAGTATTGGCCACGCCCCTCACGACCGGCGCAAACCCCCGCTGTGCGCGGGGCAACATGCGCTCGTCAGTGGATAATCGCAGTCCGCGAAAGGCGCTGCTGTCAAATACATCCCCAGCAGCGTAGCCATCGCCGAGAGTAAGCTGGGCCGACCACAAGGGAACATCGCGCCGTACCGACGTCGCACCCGGCTGGTACCGGGCTGCGCGCTTGTCGCTCATCTGCGCATTGCCTTCGTGGCGCCAATACCAATCCCCGGTATTGAATCCGGCACGCAGGCCGAGATAGCCCTGCTGGCTACGACTGCCTGCCAGCAGGTCGTGCTGCTCATGGACATTCAGGCGGTAGTCGACAAACCCTGCTGTGACACCTGCATCCCAGGTATGGAATGGCAAATTGTCCTGGGGTTGGCGACGCAGCAAAGACCTGTCAATTTCAAGGCGCAGTTGCAAGGCCCCAAAATCCAGGTCCTCGCTGGCGGCCACCAGCAGTTGAGGCAACATCATGCAGCTGTCGGGGATGATCAGTTGCTTGCGCGGCTGAGCCGCCAGCCTCGCTAGATCAAGCCCCAACTCTTCGAGCAGGATTCGGTCATAACAGGGCGCCGCCTGACCGGATGCATCCCGATTGCGCAGAAACACGGTGCGCCGCCCTATCCACTGCTGGTTGAGGATGATATCCAGGGCAAAGTCGCCCTGGGGAACCGAATCGCTGGCCTGGAAACGCTCGAGATTGATCGTGCTGCCCTGGCGCAACAGGCCGGGATCGAACTCCACACCAGGTACAAGCCCGACATACCCTCCTGTCATACCGAGAATGGCCCACCACCGGCGAAAACTCATGGGTTTAACGGCCTTGAGGGAACTGCAGGATTGCAACAGCTTCTCGAGAGGCGCCGTAGTCATCCAGGTACTGATAGCGGACCTGGGAAACCGCATCGGGACGAGACGGCGCGGAGCTCAACGCGAAACGGGCGCTGCTGAGGGGAGCAACATGGCCTACCGATGCTGGCAACGCCGAACCCGGATGGACAGCCTCAAGCTTGGCGAGATTGACGTGATAAGGCGTGGGATTGTCCGCGTGCAGTACCCAGCCCTGGGATTCCCTGACCAGGCGCCAGGTAAGCCGTGCATGAGCATCGGCGGGCTTTGCGGCCAATCCCTGCGGCCGATAGAACAGTTTGATACGAGTCCTGAGGGAAATCTGCAGGCTGTTATCGCCACCACCTTTCGGCGGGACATCGAGTACATTCAGCCAGTACAGGCTCTCTCGATCCGTTGGCATGGCACGACTATCGTGAAACACCCTCAGGCTCTGGCGCTTGCCCGGGTCCAGGCGCAACAACCCAGGTGTCACGCTGAATGGCCCCTGTAACTCATCCTCGGCCTCTTCCGGCCCTCCCTCGTCGACCCAGACCTGCACCAGCGACGGATACCGTCCCTCGTTGCTCAACCTGACAGTGACCTCGGAGCTCTCGGCGGGATAGACGACCCGCGTGGTGGCAATCACCACACTGGCATTGGCCTGCGTGCACGACAGAAACGCGGCCAGCAACGATCCCCACCCCATGGCGCTGAGAGATAGCTTCATGATGTTCCACTCGAAAATTGGGAGCGGAGCAGCCCCGGACAGGGCTGCTCCATAGGACTCAGAGATAATCCAGCGAGTAGCGGATTCTGGAACTGACCAGGCCTGGGGTAGTGCGGCCTGTCGAGTAGTACTGGGCGTAGTAGCGCAGCGTCGCGTTACCGTCCACGAGGGTGACTTGCTGGGAGTTCTGCGAACCCTTGGCTGCAGCGAGATTCATGACGCTCTTGGCGCTGTTGAGCAATTGCAGCTCGACGTTTTCACTGCCGCCGGCATCGACGATCAGACGCCCTTGATCACTGACGCTTGCACCTGGCTCGAAGTAGGTTGAAACCTGGCCGACATGGGTACAACCCGTCAGTTGCAATACGAAGGGCGTTTCCCCTTCCACATCGCCTGGACGCACGAGTTTCGCGGCGTTGACATCCGGCAGGGTCACCGGAAGATTGCCGTCCCCCCCATTGATGATGCACGTCGGCGCCAGAACCCGCCCCTGAAAGCTGATTTCGCCATGGTCTGCCTGGGCCCCCCCAGCGATCAGCGACAACCCGCAGAGCGCAAAAACACTTTTGTAGAACCTGTCCATATCATCCTTCCTCAAGCTAGACGATCAGGCACATGCCGAACCGGCGCCGTAGAGCGGCGCGGCAACAGTATCTGCATCAGCCTTGGGAGGCTCTGTCGGTGATTGGTTGATCAGCGGCTAGCGACAACCATGACAGCGGTAGGATTCTCTACTATGCGATTGTGGGAACAATCCCCAGGCCTCATGCTTCGAGGCCCGGAGAATGCTGCGAACTATCAACGAGTTACAGTCCGCATCGTGACGAATTCCTCGGCGGCGGTCGGATGCACGCCGATAGTCTCGTCAAACTGCTGCTTTGTGGCGCCTGCCTTGAGTGCGATACCCAGCCCCTGGATGATCTCGCCTGCATCCGGCCCCACCATATGGCAACCCAGGACCTTGTCGGTCTCGGCATCGACCACCAGCTTCATCAGGGTCTTTTCCTGCAGGTCGGTGAGGGTCAGCTTCATGGCGCGGAAGCGGCTCTCGAAGATCTGGATCTTGTGGCCGGCAGCCAGTGCCTGCTCTTCGGTCAGGCCGACGGTGCCGATCGGCGGCTGGCTGAACACCGCCGTGGGGATGTTCTGATAGTCCACCGAACGGTACTGCTCAGGCTTGAACAGGTGACGGGCTACCGCCATGCCTTCAGCCAGAGCGACCGGTGTGAGCTGGACACGACCGATTACATCGCCCAAGGCGAACACCGAAGGCTCGGTGGTACGGTACAGGTCGTCGACCCGGATGTAACCGCGCTCGTCGAGCTCCACGCCGGTGTTCTCCAGCCCCAGATTGTCGAGCATCGGACGACGACCGGTGGCGTAGAACACACAGTCGGCGATCAACTCCCGACCGTCCTTGAGCGTCGCCTTGAGGCTGCCATCGGCCTGTTGGTCAATACGCTGGATATCAGCGTTGAACTGCAGGTCCAGACCGCGCTTTTCCAGTTCCTCCTTCAGGTGGGTACGTACCGAACCATCGAAGCCGCGCAGGAACAGGTCGCCGCGATACAGCAAGGTGGTATCGGCGCCCAGGCCCTGGAAGATGCCGGCGAATTCGACGGCAATGTAGCCACCACCGACCACCAGCACCCGGCGTGGCAGCTCCTTGAGGTAGAACGCCTCGTTCGAGGTGATCGCCAGTTCCTTGCCAGGGATGTCAGGCACCTGTGGCCAGCCGCCCGTGGCGATGAGGATGTTCGCCGCGCTGTAGCGCTGACCTTCTACCTCAACCTCATGGGCACCGGTCATGCGCGCATGACCTTGCAGCAAGGTGACGCCGCTGTTGACCAGCAGGTTGCGGTAGATGCCGTTGAGACGCTCGATCTCACGGTTCTTGTTGGCGATCAGGGTGCCCCAGTCGAAGTGACCTTCTTCGAGGGTCCAGCCGTAGCCGGCCGCCTGCTCCAGCTCATCGGCGACGTGTGCACCGTACACCAGCAACTTCTTCGGCACACAGCCGACGTTGACGCAGGTGCCGCCCAGATAACGACTCTCGGCCACCGCCACCTTCGCCCCGAACCCCGCGGCAAAGCGCGCCGCGCGTACACCGCCGGAACCGGCACCAATCACGAACAGATCAAAATCGTAGGCCACTTTCCAGACTCCACAAAAAAAGCCACCCGAGGGTGGCTCTTTTCGTGACGCGCTGCAAGCGTCAGACAGCAAGAAAAGTGACGCTGCAGCGCTGGCTCGGACTCAGTAGGCCTTGCCGGTCTTGTAGTAGTTCTCGAAGCAGAAGTTGGTGGCGTCGATATAGCCTTCGGCGCCGCCGCAGTCGAAACGCTTGCCCTTGAACTTGTAGGCAATGACACAACCGTTCTGTGCCTGCTGCATCAGGGCGTCGGTGATCTGGATCTCCCCGCCTTTGCCCGGCTCGGTGTTGGCGATGATATCGAAGATGTCCGGGGTCAGGATGTAGCGGCCAATGATTGCCAGGTTCGACGGCGCATCTTCAGGCTTGGGCTTCTCGACCATGTTGGTCACGCGGAAGATGTCATCGCGGATCATGTCGCCAGCAATCACGCCGTACTTGTTGGTTTCCTGCGGATCGACTTCCTGGATGGCAACGATCGAGCAGCGGAACTGATTGAACAGCTTGACCATCTGCGTCAGTACACCGTCACCTTCAGGGTTGACGCACAGGTCGTCCGCCAGCACCACGGCGAACGGCTCGTCACCGATCAGGGGGCGACCGGTGAGGATGGCGTGGCCCAGGCCTTTCATTTCAGTCTGGCGGGTATAGGAGAACGAGCACTCGTCGAGCAGGCGACGGATACCGACCAGGTATTTTTCCTTGTCGGTGCCCTTGATCTGGTTTTCCAGCTCGTAGCTGATGTCGAAATGGTCTTCCAGCGCGCGCTTGCCGCGCCCGGTGACAATGGAGATCTCGTTCAGACCGGCGTCCAAGGCCTCTTCAACGCCATACTGGATCAGTGGCTTGTTCACCACCGGCAGCATTTCCTTGGGCATGGCTTTGGTAGCGGGCAGGAAGCGGGTGCCGTAACCGGCTGCCGGGAACAAGCATTTTTTGATCATATACATCCTTAAACAAGGGCTGGGCCTGTGGTATTCGGCGCAGTCTAATCAGGCGGCAGTCACCTTACAATGCCCCGCCTGTGGCCGACCGATGCCATGATAGAGATAACCCAGTGTAGATAGTTCCGATGGATCGTAAATATTACGCCCGTCGAACAGTACCGGCTTACGCATCAGGCCCCTGATCCGACGAAAATCCGGCTGGCGGAACTGCTTCCATTCGGTCACCAGTACCAGTGCATCCGCGCCCTCCACACAGGCATAGGGATCATCCCCCAACTGCAATTGACCACTTGCCAGCGCCTGCGGATAAGCCGCCGCGGCCCCCTCCAGCGCCGCCGGGTCACAGGCCCGCACCCGTGCCCCTGCCGCCAGCATGGCGTCGAGCAGCACCAGGCTGGGTGCCTCGCGCAGGTCGTCGGTGCCAGGCTTGAACGCCAGGCCCCACAACGCCACATTGCACCCGCGCATGCTACCCCCGAAATGCTCCTGCAGTGCCTGGAACAACAAGGTCTTCTGCTGCGCGTTGCGCGCCTGGACCGCGCGCAGGATCGACGGCTGATAGCCATGCTGCTCGGCTGTGTGGATCAGCGCACGCACGTCCTTTGGAAAGCATGAGCCGCCATAGCCGCAGCCTGCGTAGATGAAATCGCTGCCGATGCGCCGGTCGCTGCCGATCCCGCGACGCACCTGTTCGATATCCACGTCCAGCTCGGCGCACAGGCCGGCCAGTTCGTTGACGAAGGAAATCTTGGTGGCAAGGAAGGCATTGGCGGCATACTTGCTGAATTCGGCGGCGCGCGGGCTCATGACCAGCACGCGCTCCCGGTTACGTACAAAGGGCGCATACAGGCGCTGCAAGCATTGAGTGGCGGCGTCACTGTCGGTGCCGATGATGATCCGCTGAGGGCGCATGAAGTCCTCGACGGCGCTGCCCTCCTTGAGAAACTCCGGATTGCTCGCCACCGACACCGTGAAACTGGCCCCGCGTGCGCGCAAGCCGCTGTTGACCTGGCGGGCAACCCGCTCGGCCGTGCCCACCGGCACGGTCGACTTGTTCACCACCAGGCATGGGCGCAGCAAGTGCCGCCCGAGACTGTCGGCCACCGCCAGCACATGCTGCAGGTCCGCCGAGCCGTCTTCATGGCTGGGCGTGCCCACGGCGATGAACGCCACATCGACCCGCGCCAACGCGTGATCCCAGTGCTCGGTGAAACTCAACAGGCCACTGTGCAGCCCCTCCTGCACGAGCGCAGCGAGCCCGGGCTCGTAGATCGGACACTGCCCCTGACGCAACCGGGCCAGGCGCGAACGGTCATGCTCCAGACAGACCACGCGATTGCCCATTTGCGCGAAACAGGCCGCCGTGACCAGCCCCACATACCCCGCCCCGATCACACAGAGTTCCATGGCCGCACTCCTTCAGGAAGATACGACATTGCAACCTGCAGGCGATTGCAGGGCCGTGACAGCGACACGGCGGGAATATGACAGGTGCGCGGTATTCAGCCGCCCGTGCCCTGCCCGATCAATACACCCTCGACCTTTTGCCCATACAGGTTGACGCCATCGTTGGCATGGAACTTCACCCGCGTCTTCTCGATGGAGCCCTCTACCAGGCGCGGATCCTGCGGGCGTTCGTGGCGGTTGATCCAGGCCGCGACATCCCATGCCTGCTGGTCACTCAGGCTGCCTGGCTTGCCCAGCGGCATGTTGTGCTTGATGAAGGACGCGGCGGTGTTGATCCGGTGCATCCCGGCCCCCCAGTTATAGGCATCGCGCCCCCACAACGGTGGCATGACGTATTCACCTGCAACTTTCTGCCCCTCGCCCTTGCCACCGTGGCAGATAGCGCATTGCTCGTTGTACACCTGTTCGCCACGCTTGAAGTCGTAGCCGTCCTTGGGTTGCGGCACCTCAGGATAACCGCGACCGGGCGTCTCCACGCCTGTGCGAGTGCCGGTCGCCAGCCAGTAGGCATAGACGCTGAGCGCGGTCATCTGCGGGCTGTCGGCCGCCGGGGGCTTGCCGTTCATGCTGAACTGGAAACAGCCCTGGATACGTTCGGCGTAAGTGTTGACCTTGTCGTTTTTCTTGCGATAGGCGGGATACATCGGGTAGGCGCCCCACAGCGGCGCGGAGTGGGCCATGCGGCCTTGGTCGAGATGGCAGTTGCTGCAGTTCATGCCATTGCCGACAGCCTCAGGCATCAAGCGGCGAGTATCAACGAACAGCGCATGCCCCTGCCGGACCATCTGGCCGAACGCGTTGTCCGGCAACTCGCTTTCTGCAGGAGGCACGAATACCGGAGTGGCCTGGCTGCCGGGCACCTTGAGCTGCGACTGGTCTTGCATGGCGATCTGCGCCGCCTGGGCGACGCCTGCGCCGAGCCACAATGCTGCGATCAGGACTTTTTTCATGGTGCGACCTCCTGGCGGGCGGCGTGGGCGAAGTAGTCGGCGATTGCCGTCACCTCGGCATCGGTCATGGCCTTGGCCACACCGACCATCAGTTGGTTAGGGTCGTTACGCCTGCTACCGTCGCGCCAGGCATTGAGCTGCGCAACCAGGTAAGCCGCCGGCTGCCCGGCCAGTGGCGGAAAGTGCTCGCCAACCCCCGCACCACCTGGGCCATGGCACTGCACACAACCGGGAATCTGCCGGCTCCAGTCGCCGTACAAGGCTAGGCGTTCGGTCGGATCGCTGGCCATTTGCTGACGGCGCGAACCCGTAACCGGATCGGAAGGCTGCTCGGCCAGCCAAGCGCTGACCGAGCGGATCTCCTCGTCGCTCAGCGCCTTGGCAAGCGGCTCCATGACCGGCTGCTTACGGCTGCCCGAGCGAAAGTCCTCGAGTTGCTTGCTCAGGTATCCGGCAGACAAGCCGGACAGGCGGGGAAAACCAGCGGCGGCGATACCCTTGCCGTCCGGGCCATGGCAACCGAGACAGGCCATGGCGGCGGGATTCTGCCCGCCCTGGGTAAAGATTTTCTGGCCATCGACGGCATGCGCCGCGGGCCAGGCCAGGATCAGCAGACTGCCGATCATGACGCGACTCATCGGGTTCATCAGGGACACTCCATTTCCTTGTTATAAGCTTAGTCTTAAAAGACATAAGGAAATGGATACTAGTCCGGATAACTAAAGCGGAACAATGTCCCTACAACTCATAAGGCATTGAGCGGGCGTCTAACGACGTATTGCTTGCGCTGGATCAAGAACCGGAGATGCACTGGGTCGCTGCGGAGCGCACATCACCCAGACGCAGAGGGAAGTTGTTCAAGCGTTCATGCAGCTTGATGGCACTGCCACTGCCACGCTTGTCGACATCGACAAGCGCTGCCGGGCCGACACCGGCACTGAGTTTCTGCGGCACGATCAGGCGCAGGCCATCGCCACGCGCCTCTTCCACCAGCGGATCACGGGTGTCGCCCAGCTTCTGCTTGACACAATCGGCATACTCACGCGGCGTCTTGCCGGAGATCACATCCAGCGTCTCTCGCGACTGCTCCAGCTCCGAGACGCTGACGCAACCACCCAGTACCAGCGTCGCCGCCGCCATCACCCACTTCATCCGTTGCACCTCTGCCAATCAAAGAAATCGTTCGACAACGTCCGGGCGGTTTTGCTCCCTGCTTTGGCAGATTTCTCCCTGGCCCGGCCGTGCAGCCCGCCAGTGTACCCTGACATCGTGGTATCTTGGGCATTTGCAGAATCCCAACCTCGCGGAGCCCCACATGAAATTCGTCCACCAGCGCGAGCACCTCAACGAGGACGACATCGTCGTTATCGAGTGCTCCCAGCGCTGCAACATCCGCCTGATGAACGACGCCAACTTCCGCAGCTTCAAGAACGGCGGTCGCCACACTTACCACGGCGGCCTGTTCGACCGCTTCCCGGCGAAAATCACCGTCCCCAGCACCGGTTTCTGGAACATCACGCTCGATACCGTGACCGCCCGCCCGATCTCGGTGACGCGCAAGCCGACCTTCACCCACAAGATCAAGATCATCCGTCGCTCGTCGTCGAAACTCGGATAAGCCCTGCCATGACCCAGAACCTCAAATACGTGATCAAGTACAAGCTCGACGGCCAGCGCCGCTGGGACTTTGCCGTGATGCCCGATGCCTCTCAGGAACAAGCCCTGGAAGCGTTGCGCAAGATCCACGGCGAAGACGCCGAGAAAATCAGCGACATTCAGGTCAGCAAGGCGTTGTAATCCAACAGCCACAGCGCTCAGGGCGTGCCCGCCGCCGCCCTGGGTGCCTGCACCGCCGATACAGGCCTGGCGTCCCGATAGCACCCTGCCATGATTTCACCTCTTCCCGGCGAACGGCTTATCGCTATATATTTCGCAATATAACGATAACCCTCCGAGGAGCCCGTTTCATGCGTATTCGCCTGTCCCACCTGGCCGCCAGCGCCCTGGCCAGCCTGATTTGCCTCAATAGCGCCTGGGCCGATGAAGTTCAGGTGGCCGTGGCGGCCAACTTTACCGCGCCGATCCAGGCGATCGCCAAGGACTTCGAGAAAGACACCGGACACAAGCTGGTCGCAGCCTTTGGCGCCACAGGACAGTTTTACGCGCAGATCAAGAACGGCGCGCCGTTCGAAGTGTTCCTCGCCGCCGACGACAGCACCCCTGCCAAGCTTGAGCAGGAAAAGGAAATCGTCGAAGGCTCGCGCTTCACCTACGCCATCGGCACCCTCGCCCTGTGGTCCGCCAAGCCCGGTTATGTCGACGACAAGGGTGAGGTGTTGAAGAAGAACGACTTCAAGCACCTGTCCATCGCCAACCCCAAGACCGCGCCCTACGGCCTGGCCGCGACCCAGGTGCTGGACAAACTCAAGCTGACCGAAGCCACCAAGGGCAAGATCGTGGAAGGGCAGAACATCACTCAGGCCTTCCAGTTCGTCTCCACCGGCAACGCCGAACTGGGCTTCGTCGCCCTGTCGCAGATCTACAAGGATGGCAAGGTCGAAAACGGTTCGGCGTGGATCGTCCCGTCCAGCCTGCACGACCCGATTCGCCAGGACGCGGTGATTCTCAACAAAGGCAAGGATAATCCGGCGGCCAAGGCCTTGGTCGAGTACCTCAAGGGTCCGAAAGCCACTGCGGTGATCAAGTCCTACGGCTATGAAATCTGATGCCACTCGACGCCAGTGACCTGGGGGCGATCTGGCTGACCGTCAAACTGGCCAGCCTGACCACACTGATCCTGCTGGTGGTGGGCACGCCCATCGCCTGGTGGCTGGCACGCACCCGCTCATGGCTGCGCGGGCCCGTCGGGGCAGTCGTGGCACTGCCCCTGGTGCTGCCACCGACAGTGATCGGTTTCTACCTGCTGATCGCGCTCGGCCCCCACGGCTGGCTTGGTCAGGCTACACAGGCGCTGGGGCTAGGCACCGTGGTGTTCAGCTTTACCGGGCTGGTGATCGGCTCGGTGGTGTACTCCATGCCGTTCGTGGTCCAGCCCCTGCAGAACGCCTTCAGCGCCATCGGCCAGCGCCCGCTGGAAGTGGCCGCAACGCTGCGGGCAAGTCCGTGGGACACCTTCATCCACGTGGTGCTGCCGCTGGCCAGGCCGGGCTTCATCACTGCCAGCATCCTCGGCTTTGCCCATACCGTCGGCGAGTTCGGTGTGGTACTGATGATCGGTGGCAACATCCCCGACAAGACCCGCGTGGTTTCGGTGCAGATCTTCGATCACGTCGAAGCCATGGCCTATTCGCAAGCGCACTGGCTGGCCGGTGCGATGCTGGTGTTCTCCTTCCTGGTGCTGCTGATGCTCTATGCCGGCCGCCGTGGCAAGGCTGGCTGGAGCTGAGATGAGTTCACGCATGCACGCACGCCTGAAACTGGCGCGCGACGACTTCACCCTGGATGTCGACCTCGACCTGCCGGGCCGCGGGATCAGCGCCCTGTTCGGCCATTCGGGCTCAGGCAAGACTTCCTGCCTGCGCTGCCTGGCCGGCCTGGAACGCGCCAGCGAAGCCTACATCGAGATCAATGGCGAGGTGTGGGAAGACAGTCGCCACGGCACTTTCCTCGCCCCGCATCGACGCCCGGTGGGCTATGTGTTCCAGGAGGCCAGCCTGTTTGCGCACCTCTCGGTGCGCGGCAATCTGGAATTCGGCTGGCGGCGGGTCTCAGCCGGCGAACGCAAGGTCGGACTGGACCAGGCCTGCCAGTTGCTGGGGATCGGACACTTGCTCGAACGCAAGCCCATCACCCTCTCCGGCGGCGAAGCGCAGCGTGTCGGTATCGCCCGCGCCCTGCTCAGCAGCCCCCGACTGCTGTTGATGGATGAGCCCCTGGCCGCCCTGGACGGCCCGCGCAAGCGCGAGATCCTGCCCTACCTCGAACGCCTGCACGACGAGCTCGACATCCCTGTGGTGTACGTCAGCCACTCCCAGGACGAGGTCGCACGCCTGGCCGATCATCTGGTACTGCTGGAGCAGGGCAAGGTCCTGGCCAGCGGCCCGATCGGCCAGACGCTCGCGCGCCTCGACCTCTCGCTGGCGCAGAGCGAGGAAGCGGGTGTGGTGCTCGAAGGTGTGGTGATCGGCCACCAACCCGACTATGGACTGTTCGACCTGCGCTTGCCGGGCAGCGACGGTGCGCTGCTGCGCATCGCCCATCCCGACCTGCATGTCGGCAGCACCCTGCGCCTCAAGGTACACGCCCGCGATGTCAGCCTGACCCTCGCCCACGACGGCGCCTCGAGCATCCTCAACCGTTTGCCGGTGACCGTGCGTGAATGTCGCCCGGCCGAAAACCCGGCGCACGTGCTGGTCAGCCTCGACGCTGCCGGCAGCGCCTTGCTCGCGCGCATCACCCGGTACTCGGCAGACCAGCTCGGGCTGCAGCCGGGCCAGATGCTGTGGGCGCAGATCAAGTCGGTGGCGCTGTTGGCCTGAGCAACTCAGGCACTGTCGTTGTCCACAGATGACAACTGGTCGATGGACTGCGCCATGCCCGAGATCACCCTGCCCCGCACCCTGCACTATGTCGACGACACCCAGCCCGGCCTGAGCCGACGCCTTTGGCGTGGGCGCTTCATCTACCTCAGCCCTGATGGCGAGCGCGTGCGCGACACGGAGACGCTGGCGCGTATCGCGGCGCTGGTCATCCCGCCCGCCTATACCGATGTGTGGATCTGCCTCGACCCACAAGGCCACCTACAAGCCACCGGTCGCGATGCCCGTGGGCGCAAGCAGTACCGCTACCACAGCGAGTGGCGCACGTTACGCGACGAGCACAAGTACGGGCGCATGCTGGCCTTCGCGCAAGCGTTGCCAGGGCTGCGCCAGCACCTGGACCAGCACCTGGCACGCCCCGGGATGGACCGGGAAAAGGTCATGGCACTGGTGGTCAGCCTGCTCGACAACACGCTGATCCGCATCGGCAACCGTCAATACCTGCGCGACAACCAGTCCTACGGACTGACCACCCTGCGCAACCGACATGTCGAGGTCAGGGGCAGCACCATTCGCTTCCAGTTTCGCGGCAAGCGCGGCGTCGAGCACAGCATCACCGTGCGCGACCGGCGCCTGGCGCAATTGCTCAAGCGCTGCATGGAGCTGCCTGGCCAGGAACTCTTCCAGTACCTGGACGAGGACGGCCAGCGCCATCGCATCGGCTCCAGTGACATCAACCTGTTCCTCCAACAACTGACCGGTGCCGACTTCACCGCCAAGGACTACCGCACCTGGGGCGGCAGCGCCCTGGCCCTGAGCCTGCTGCGTCCGCTGGCCTGGCAGCCTGAGGCCGAGGCCAGGCGCCAGGTCGCGGCCATCGTCCGCGAGGTTGCAACGCGCCTGGGCAACACGCCGGCGGTGTGCCGACGCTGCTACATCCATCCAGCGCTGCTCGAGCACTTCCACCTGGGCCGCCTTGCCGAACTTCCGCGAGTGCGGGCACGCAAAGGCCTGGAGCAGGAAGAGGTGGCCCTGTTGCGTTTTCTGCAGGCACTCGAAGCGCTGTGAAGTTTCATTGACCAGAGCTATTTACAACATAAAGCAGAGAAATTTCCCATATTCGCTCCGGCCCCCTATCCTTGCCACCGAGCACCTTCGCCGATTGATCTGACCCGGTTGATGTCGGCACCTGCAACTGAAGACCGCCAACAGATTTTGTTCGCTCAGGAATTAATATCTTCCGAAAGCGTCTTTAATGAGAAGGAAGAGGGACAGGCTCCCACCGCTGCGGCACATAGCCCCACGGATTTCTACATCACCAAGGAGAACTACATGCTGATACTCACCCGCAAGGTTGGCGAAAGCATCGTCATCAACGATGACATCAAAGTCACCATTCTGGGCGTCAAGGGGATGCAAGTGAGGATCGGCATCGATGCGCCCAAGGATGTCCAGGTCCATCGTGAAGAGATTTTCAAGCGCATCCAGGCCGGCAACCCCGCTCCGGAGAAAGCCGACGACCAATACTGACCACCCTTCGCCTCAAGCCGCACGGACGCGCTTGATCGCACGGCACGTCCCCGCGGGATCCCGCCTGCGGCTCAGGGACTCAACAGTTCGCGGACCTTGGCGATCATGCGGTCCATGTCGAACGGTTTGTCGAACACCGCGCTGAACAGTTCCGGCAGCCTGTGCCCCTCGTAGGCCTGCGCGCCGCTCATGAGAATGACCGGCAGATCGGGCAGCTGCAGCTCATTGCGAATCGCCCTGACCAGCTCCTCGCCATTGAGCGCCGGCATCATGTAGTCGGTGATCACCAGGTCCACCCGCTTCTCCCTCAGGGCCTCGAGCGCCTTGCGCCCATTGCTGGCCTTTTCTACCAGAAAACCCTCATCCTCCAGGGCGAATCCGAGGATGTCGGCGATCAAGTATTCGTCATCGACGATCAAGATGCTGTTCATTGCCAGGTACCGTCAGCGGTCCCCCTGGGGTACGGCCGTGCCCGACAGCACACCGCTGGCCGCCGCGAATGCGTTGCGCAGGGTAATGCCATCGGCGCCGATAGCCAGCTCGTGGAGTGCCGGATCATAGTGGCTGTCACGGACCTTGAGAATCGACAACACACGCCGCAGCTGCGACTCCAGTTCGACGAAACGCATCAGGAACAGGTTGTCGACGATGCTCGACAGGTCCGGTGCCGGTGACGTGATTTCCGAGCCGAACAGGTCGCGCATCTCCCAGGTCAGCATCACACTGACACCCCGTGCGCGCAGCTCGCCGGTCAGGGCTCGGAAGAAACCGTTGAGCCGCGCCTGATCGAAAGCGAGTCGAGCGAAGGCGCCCAGGCTGTCAATCACCACACGCCTCGCCCCCAACGCCTGCACCTGCGCGAGCAAGCGTGCGCCAACCTGATCGAGCAAGCCCTCGGTGGTCGGTTGCCAGCTGAGCTGCAAGGCCCCCTGGCGTTCCATTTCGGCAAAGTCGTAGCCCAGCGAGGCAGCCTTCAACCTCAGGCGAGCAGGCGGCTCGTAGAAACCAAAATGCAGCGCCGGCGCCTCAGGCGTGGCCGCTGCAAGAAAGCCTAGCCCAAGGGATGACTTGCCCGCTCCCGACGGCCCCATGAGCAGGCTCACCGACCCTTCGGCCAGACCACCATCGAGCATCCCGTCCAACGCTTTCACACCCGTGGTGATACGCACCAAGGTGTCAGAACCCAGGTTGCTCGGGTGGCTGTACAACGCCTCCAGGCGCGGATAGACCTGCAGCCCTGCCTCGTTGATCAGGCATTCATGAACCCCCGACAGTGCGCCGCTGCCTCGGGTTTTGCGCAACTGTATATGACGCACTGCGCGGCTGCCCTCGAGCTGTTCACCCAACTCGATGACGCCATCGACCATGGTGTGCTCCGGGCTGCCCTCATCGAGGCGAGCGCTGGTCAACAGCAACACCGTGCAGCCGGCAAATGCCGCGTGCCCTTGCAGTTCAGCGACGAATTTCTTGGTATCGAGACTGGTTTCGGCCCGCGCCCGAGCATTGAGCAGGCCATCGACGATCAATAAGCTGGCCTGCTGCCTGGCGATCTCCTGGCGCAACAGACGCACCACCGCTTCCAGCCCTTCGTCCTGCAACGTATCGAAGGCACTGACGAACTGAATCTGGTCGCCCACCAGCGTCTGATCGAAGAACTCCAGGGTCGAGAGGTACTTGAACAGGCGCTCATGGGACTCGCTGAGCAGTGTCGCCACCAGTACCCGCCCGCCGTCACGCACATGGCCGCAGGCCAACTGGTTGGCGAGGATGGTCTTGCCCGCCCCGGGCGGCCCCTGGACGATGTACGAGGATCCGGCTACCAGGCCGCCCTTGAGCAGCGCATCCAGGCCCTCGATACCGGTCGCCAGTCGCTTGAGTGTTTCTACCATGACGTACTGTCCACCTCGTGTCTCAGGGTTCGGGCACTTTCGATGAAACCGGCAGGTAAAGGCTCATGCGCGTGCCCTCACCGACCGAACTTGCTACGCAGATCGCACCATTGCTCTGCTTGGCAAAACCATAGACCTGACTCAACCCCAGCCCGGTTCCCTTACCAAAAGCCTTGGTGGTGAAAAAAGGTTCGAAGATTCGCGGCAGCACCTGCGCATCGATCCCGTGGCCGCTGTCCTGCACATCGAAACGCAGGAAGCGCCCGTGCAGCGCCTCTACCTCACCCGCCAGTTCAACGACTGTCACGTCCAGGCCGATCGTCCCCTCGCCACTGATGGCATCACGGGCATTGAACAGCAGGTTGAGCAAGACCATCTGCAACTGCCCGGCATCCACCTCGATCGTCGGCACCTCTGGCGCCACCTGCGCGATGAGGTCGATGCCGTCAGGCAAGGCGTGCTCCACCAGGCTACGAGTGGACGCAACCAACTCGTCAGGGGAGATGGTGCTGATGTTCAGTTGCCGGTGGCGAGCGAAGCTGAGCAACTGGCCTGTCAATTGCGCGCCACGCTGCCCGGCGTCGAGGATGTGTTCGAGCAGGCGCTCTATCCGCTGCGGGTCGCCACTGGCGCGCGCCAGTCGCGCCGAGCTGAGGATGATGGTCAGCAGGTTGTTGAAGTCATGGGCCAGGCCACCGGTCAGTTGCCCCAGGGCCTCGAGCTTCTGCGCCTGGAACAGTTGCGCCCGCATCGCGTCGAGCTGCAACGCCGACTCCCGCCGATCCGTGATATCGCGCGTCACCTTGGCCAGGCCGATGATCTCGCCATGCTCATCGCGCACCACATCCAGCGCCGCCAGGGCCCAGAACTGCGTACCGTCCTTGCGCACTCGCCAACCTTCGTCCTGCGCCACGCCCTGTTCCAGCGCCTGGCGCAGCAGGCGTGCCGGGCGACCTTCGGCGCAATCCTGTGGCGTGAAGAACAACGAGAAATGCCGACCGATCACCTCGTCGGCACGGTAGCCCTTGATCCGCTCTGCCCCTGGATTCCAGGACACGACGTGACCGGTCGGATCGAGCATGTAGATGGCGTAATCCACCACCGCCTGCACCAGCTGTTCGTAGCGATTGGCGGTCATGAGCGGCGGGGCAGGACGATCGGTCGAAACCATGCGGGCTCCACGAGCACGACAAGAGGAACTGTAGAAGAGCTTAGTGCACGGCATCAGTGTCCGATATATGGCGCAATGACAGCAAGCCGGGGATTACCCTATAGTACCCCAGCCCTCCACCTGTCATGGAACCTATATGGCCATCAATTTCCGTCTGCTGGGCCTGCAGGACGACCTGCGCCACACCGCCCGGCAGATCGACCACCTGTGCCAGGCACTCGATGGCCACACCCGTTTTCTGCGCCACTCGGTGCATCAGGACGATGCCACCGCCATGGGGGAACAGGTGCAAGACCTTCGCCACAGCGCTGACGACATGCGCGAAATCGCCCAGCTGATTCGCCCCTGAACGGGCAGCGCGGTTGACTCACCTATAACGATGGGTTATAAAGCGCGCTTGATTGTATGGCCCTTCAGCATTGAAGCGTGCCGGTCCCGGTGACCCGGTCAAGTGTGCGAGTGTGGTGGAATTGGTATACACAGCAGACTTAAAATCTGTCGGCGCAAGCCTTGTGGGTTCGAGTCCCACCACTCGCACCATATTCCTCGTCAAAGGCGCCTGAACAGGCGCCTTTTTCGTTCGTGCAGCAAAGGCTTGCGCACCTGCTAGAGTGGATTCTGACACTGTCCACCGGAGCATAGACATGCGCTACACCCTCTTCGACGGTCAACGCGATGCCATCATCCTTCTGGCGCGCATCCTCTTGATGATCCTCTTCGTCCTCTCTGGCTGGAGCAAACTCACCGGCTTCGAAGGCACCGTGGGCTATCTCGGATCCCTGGGCGCCCCAGCCCCGACGGTCGCGGCGGCGGTCGCAGTGATCATGGAGTTCTTCGTAGCCATCCTCCTGATACTCGGTTTCTACACCCGACCACTGGCTTTGCTGTTCGCCCTGTTCGTGCTCGGCACGGCGCTGATCGGCCACCCGTTCTGGAACATGGTCGAGCCTGCGCGCGCAGCCAACATGACCCAGTTCTTCAAGAACATGAGCATCATCGGCGGGCTGCTGCTATTGGCTGTGACAGGCGCCGGACGCTTCTCGCTGGACCGGCGCTGACTCAGTCGTCGGGGTGGTCATGCCAGGCGGGATGGTCTTGCTCGTCATCATCGAGATCATCCTGTAGCGCCTCGTCTTCCTCGATCTCATCCTCGGCGCCCTGGGCATCGGCCTCAGGGTCGAAGTCCTCGTAGAGAAATTCGTGATCGAGCAAGTGATCGTGCTCAGGTTCGGGGAGATCGTCTTCTTCGTGCATCGCGCAGCTCCGTGTAGGGGGGCCTGTATAGGCTTATCGGAAGTCGCGGTCAATCATTGAACCGGGTTAACGCTCGCTTAACTGCGCAAGCCGTAATCTTGCGCTGCTCCCTTCAGAACGTCTTGCCCGCCGCCATGGCGGGCTTTTTTTTGCCTGCTCATGGATTCGCTGAAACTTGCGCCGCTCGCCCAGGTTCGCACTAGGTGTAGGACCTGACTTTTTTGCAAGGAGAACAGCAATGGCCGTGAACATGGAAAACCTCATCATCACCACGCCCGTACCCAAGTCACCCAGCAATCCGGTGGCGCTGGAACTGACCGGGGCCCAGGCCCTGGCCACCCTCACCCAGGTAATCGCCCGCCTCAGCGACGGCTCGATCCGCATGAGCGCTCCGACCCGCGGCGCTTCGAGCAAGAGCACCCACCGCACCCGCTGCGAGTGGAAGGAAGCGCGCTATTGGACCCTGACCAGCGCTACCCGCCACAGCAATCATCAGCGCATGACCCTGGAAAAGGTCAATTCGGCGCAAAAAGTGGTGATTTCGCAGATGCACGTCAAGGACGACGACAGCCCTGTGATCAAGGTGTTCTGGAACAAGGGCAAGATCACCCTGGGGTTTCGCCAGGACTTCAACCAACTCACGCCGCTGAGTAGCAACGTACTGACCGACGTGCCGCTGAACACCCCGTTCGAGATCAGCATCGACGTCACCAGCGCCGGTGCGGCAACAGTCAGCGCCACCTGCAACGGCCGTACGGGCAGCACTGGCGTCCTGCAGATGACCCAGAGCTGGAACATCCGCGCCTTCAATTTCCATGGCGGCGTGTATAACCAGGTGGACTACAGCGACTCCACCGCCGCCGAAGACGGCTCGGTGTGCGTGATCAGCCGACTGGAACTCAGCCACATCTAGAAACAGTCTGTCGACATGCCTTTCACGAAATGCTGACATTCACAGGGGCATAGTGACCAGGCTTCGATACGTTCTTGAACCCGCCCCAATGGCGGGTTTTTCTTTTTCTGCGTCGACGCACTCGCCTTCATCGGCTCCGACGGCGCCATTCGCGGAGCTCGCTTCGAACAGGCACGCCGTGAATACCGCGCCAGCGCCACACCACCCTTCATGAGCGACCGACAACTGGCGCTGGCGATCACCGCCACCTATTGATCAGCGCTCAACGCAGGGGGATGTAGATATCCGTCTGCCATTGCTCGAGCGGCGTCTGCGGATACACGCTCAAGTATTCGAAGTACAGCGGATGGTCGCGCAGTTCCTCACCACTGCCCGGCAACCAGTCGCGATAGACCGGATAGATAGTCTCGCCAATGGCATGCGGCGAGCCGACATGACGCACCACCGCACAACGCCCGGCAGGGATGATGAGCTCTCGCACCGCTTCGTCATCAGGCACCAACGGCTGATTGATCTCGCCACAGATGGCAAAGCGAAAATCCTGCGCTGGTGTGGTGTCGGGGTTGCCGTAAGGGATGCCGAACGTGCGACTGCTCTCCACCGGCGACTGGCCCGTGCGCTTGCGCCAATCGATGAAGCGCCCGACGGTCTGGTCCAACAATGCCGGTGCACCATGGTGCTCCAGCGCTACAACCTTGACCTCGACAAAGTCCACGATCCTGACTTGCATGACGATACTCCTGGAAAAATGAGGAATGGCAAATACCGCATTCCACAGCTGCCAGCTCGGCGCCTGGCGAAAGGTGCTCGGCGACATGCCAAAGGCCCGGCGAAACGCACGACTGAACGCCTCGGGGCTTTCGAAGCCGGCGTCCAACGCAGCGTCCAGTACCGAGTGGCTGTCATCCCCCGCCAGTCGTTGACCAGCCCGACGCAGTCGCATCAGCTGCACGTATCGCGCGACGGGCACGCCGACATACGCAGTGAACTGCCGATGGAAGTGAAAGGTCGAGAAGTTCGCGATCTCGCTCAGGGTGTTCACCGACAGGTCACCTTCGAGATTGGCCTGGATATGGGTGAGCACCGCTTCGAAGCGCTTGGCGTAGATCGCGTTGGGAGGTGTGCAGGACATCGGTGGCAAGGCCCAGTGGTTGCGGTGAGGCAAGGATCGTCGATGCTCGGAAAGCGTACCTAGCCGGGTTTGCTCAATGCATCCGGCGATGAGCATCCAACCACGCCGGGCATGGCTAGCAATGCGAGCAGTATTTCATGTATCCCCCTTTGAGAGAGCACTGTGGGGGCGTCGTGTCGCCAGATGCAAAAAGCCCAGCGCGGAGCTGGGCTTCGTGGTTAACCTCAAGGGTCATGCCCTGGCTGCAATCTTCCTGGGCGCCCCTTCCATCGCAATCCTCCTGGCGCGTCCCACACCCCATGCAAGAGCGCGGGTCATCGACTCTCCAGGACGTTCATCGTAGGCCTCTTCAAGAAGCCTGGCGCCTGAAGACGAGTAAACGCCGATGAAAAGCTGCGTGCCCCCTATTCGAGACAGCCTCGCCTGAACATCGATCACGGTTCCGTCATCCAGCGCTTCTACGTGATCGCGGTGATGCAGGGTCGGGTCGGCCCAGCCCCAAAACACCTCTCCTCTGATAATCATGCCGGCCTCCTTCGACATACGCGTTAATGTAAGTGACGTACCCACATTAGCGTTGCCTCCGGCGACATTCATAAAATTGGCGTCAAAATCCGTCGCAGTCTGACAGGCGGCCCTGAATCTTGTACGCCACCGAAGACCATGTACAAGAAACAGGTTTCTAGCCCACAAATAACCTCCCGAAGGTCCGACGCCGTTAGAACACAGTTCGCCCTAACGCCAGCTCACGGCAGACTGCCCCTGAGCCAAGGCGAGTGGGTACAAATTGGAACTTGTTGTGAATTCAAGCGTTCTCAACAGTCGTACTCACGCACCTCGGCGATAACCCATGAGCAAGCCCGTCTTCCCCCAGCCCTTTCTAGCGATTGGCTGCTCCCAATGTCGCGACCTTGCGAGCCTGGGTTTCGACATTACGATGGCCTTCCAGCCCATCATTCACGTTCCTTCAGGTAGGCCGTATGGCTATGAGGCATTGGTTCGCGGTCCAAGCGGTGAAAGCGCTGCGCAAATCCTGGCCAAGGTGTCGCCCGATAATCTGTACCGTTTCGATCAGGCCTGTCGAGTGAAGGCCATCGAGCAAGCGGCAGCACTAGGACTGGGACGGCATGCGGACTGTAAATTGAGCATCAACTTTCTGCCCAACGCCGTCTACCGTGCCAGTACCTGTATCCGAGCTACCCTGGAAGCCACCCGGACATTCGACTTCCCTGCCAATCAGCTCATGTTCGAAGTGACCGAGGGTGAGCGGATCGACGATACCGAGCACTTGAAAGCAATCTTCAAGGAATACGGCCGACAGGGCTTCACCACTGCGATAGATGACTTCGGCTCGGGTTACTCAGGCTTGAACCTCCTCGCAGAATTTCAGCCAGACGTACTGAAGCTGGATATGGCACTCACGCGGAGAATCAGCCAGGATCCGGTTCGGCAAGCCATCGTCGCGGGTATCGTTCTGGTGGCCGAAAGGCTGGGCATTACGCTGATCGCCGAGGGGATTGAGACAGATGCAGAGTGCCAGGCATTGGCAGCATTGGGGATTGATTTGATGCAAGGATTTCTGTTCGCTCGACCCCAGGTAAATGCATTGCCATTGGTCGAACGACTTTCTTAGTTTGGCGTGCTTGTAGCAGAAGGCATTCAGCGCAGCCCAACCCCGAGCCTTCGAGGCTCGAGGGTTGGTAATGCCATCTAGCGGACCTGAAAGCTGTGCGTGCCAATCATGCTCAGCCGTTCTGACTCTGCACGTACTGTTCGACCATTACCTTTCCTTCGATAACTGCTTCAAACGGGGAGGAGAATGGCCGATTCACACGCATCGTGCGCGCCGTAGCGCCTGGTCTCCCTACTTCAACCAGCATCCCGGTGGGAAAATCAAGGCTAGCCTCCCACAGCACGTAGATAGATGCCTGGTACCCAAGGTAGGTGTGCTCGTACAGGTTATGGCTTATGGACTGAAGGCTCATCATTCTCTCCAATTGTGCGCCTCAAATGCGCCTCCGATGAAGATACGACTGATGTCATTTCAAGAGCGTTCCGTTTTCCAGCATCCTTATCTGAAAGTACGTGAAGGCCTGCGTCCAGAGGGTTTAACTTCAAGGCCGATAGGCGCAGGCGGAAAGCGCTCAGTGATCCAGTCCAGGGCGCGCTGCCGCCCCCATGCCATGGCAGCAGTCATGGTCTGACGCAATCTCCTCCCCCACAAACTTTTTCAACTGCCGCGATATGGCCTTCTGTTGCGGGTCCGGTGTAGCGCATGCCCCATGCCTTTTGTTTCGGAACTCTTGGCTTTTTGGACCCATAAAGAAAAACCCCGCAGAGGTTAATCTGCGGGGCTTTCGAATGGTGGAGGCCGAGGTCGGAATCGAACCGGCGTAGACGGATTTGCAATCCGCGATGCATTTCCTTTTATTTCAATACCTTACGAGATTTCAATTTCCGCACCGGCCTGATTCTAGATGGCCTGCGGCCCTTTAAAATCAAGGGGTCTGTATCGAGTTGCGGAACTGATTTTGATCCCTCGTCAGCGGTTTTCAAGACCGTTATATAACCCCATGTGTGGCGCGCATCGGAAGGCGAAATCAATTCCAAAACAAGGGTTAAATAGCACAGCTACAAGCCGCATACCGCAAGGGTCGCCGTTTTAGTTTTGGAATCGATTTTGAGGGTCCGTGCAGGCCGAATGCCACTGTGGTACGGTTCATTCTCCCACACATCAAGGAGCGATCGAGATGCAGAGCCGAGTCAAGTTGAACGCAGGAGAATCGTTGAAATTCATCAGTTCCCACTCGAAGGGCTTCATAGCCGAAGAGGACATCACTGAGTATTCAGTGGTTGATTCCCAGGGACAAATCGTCGGCGCCGTAGTCCATCGAGACCACACCGCAGTCAATGGTTTCCGCAGGTCGCAGTCTGTCCGCCAGACCGATATTAACGGAAAGGTGATTGTCGACGAGAGCTGGACCGGAGACTGACTCAGTCTCATTCCGCTGAGCAGATACAGTAGTGCAGCAGTAGCGGTAAAAACAGACCTAAGGCCGCGCCTCATGCGGCCTATGCGTCGATGCTGTCTAATATGCATTGGCGACTTTGGGCGAGCTTCGACCAGTAAAACCGAGAAGCTTCGGCGGAGTTTTAGACAACCGCCCCCTCCCCCGCATCCAGCCGAAACGCCAGCCGTCCTGGCTAGTGCGACTCTCTCCCCGCATCAAACTCATGCTCGAGCAGTGCCCACAGCCGGGCCGACTCGACAAACTCCAGCATGTCGGAAAGACCGCGCGCATCCACATCCGCCCGGCGCCGGGCGGCAAATACCATCTCGCAAAGAACCCTGGCCCGCCCGTCTGGATCGGTGATCATCGCGACCTGGTCATTGAGCTCGTCCATCCAGGGCTGCGGGATGCCCGCCGCGCTACTGCGCACGACACCACCACGATTGCGCATAGGGCACACAATCCACCTCCTCGATACCCGTGACGTTCATTCCGCCTTGGGCCATCCCGGTCACGCGCGCGTCGTGCAGGCGCGGGATAACGTCAGGCCCTGGGGTTGGGTTGAATACCCAGGCACCCAGGCACTGCCGACCGAGTACCGAACTGTGTCCGTACTCGATGTGAACGTCAGCGCGAATCGGCTGGATCTTCGTCAGTTGTCCATTGGGGATCGCAACGCCGCGCACTCGACGGCGAACAAGGAGGAAGTACATACGGCACCAATACTGTATATCGATACAGTATTTGAGCATTGCACGCGCAGCCCGCGCCAGTACCGCCTGGCGGGCTATGCCTTGTGCTCGAGCAGGAGGGACGGGAAATGTGTGGACGGCTGACCCAGTACCGGGGCATTCACGACTTCGTTGAAGTGCTGAGCATGCCGGAGGTGTGGAGGAACAACGTCGGTGACCAGGCGCTGCAGCGGTACAATGTTGCGCCTACTACGCCCGTTGCTGTGCTGCGCTTTGATGAGGGAGGGCCGCGGGCGGACCTGGTGAGGTGGGGGTGGCGGCCGCACTGGGCAAACGATCGCGCCGCGCCGATCAATGCCCGCGTCGAGAAGGTCGCTCACGGCCCGTTCTTCCGGGCCATCTGGCCGCATCGGGCTATTACGCCTATCGACGGCTGGTACGAGTGGGTTGATGAGGGTGGGCCGAAGAAACAGCCCTATTACATCCGGCGGCGGGACGGCCAGCCGGCGCTGCAGGCGTCGATTGGCATCAAGCGCCTGACGAAGTAACTCCTCACCTGCAGCAACCATTCCTTCGAGCGTACGTTTCACCGATACATCCCAGTTGTCGAACATACAATTGTAGATGGCATAAGCGTGACGTTATCCTCCTGCCGTACCCCTGCCCCCCAAAATCAGCCCAAAAGAAGGCAGGGCTATGGGCTGCACGCTGCTCCATGGCCCGTATAATGCGCCGCTCATATATTCGGGAAATGAGTGAAAATGGGAATACCACCACTCTATCAGGTAGGGGCCCTAGCGCGCCGTTGCAAGGTAACCATTAGAACCCTCCATCACTATGATGAAATAGGCCTCATCAAGCCAGCTGCACGCACGCAGGCGGGGTATCGTCTCTACGCCGAGTCCGCGGTTGAGCAAATAAACGCAATCCAAACACTCCAAGAGACAGGACTGTCGCTGGAGAGCATTAAGCGCCTCCTGACCACTCCTAGCCAGCAGAGCATAGAAGCCATTTCAATCCAGCTCTCTCGGATCGATGAAGATATGGCGCTGATGAAACAGCGCAAAGCGAAGCTGTCTGTCCTTGCCGCTGGGCTGACCGCCGGCATAGTCAATGATCGCTTCCCCTGGCCCAACGCCGTAACACTACTTGAACACTATCGCAAAGCGTTCACGGAAGCTGAGCTACTGAAAATTCTTGGGCGCTGGGCTCTTGCTCGAAATCTGTTCGAACGCCTGATAGAAGAACTCCAGGCGGTAATGGCAGAGGGTTTGGACTACCACAAGCCGAAGGTCCAGCGTTTGGCCGCACGCTGGATGGATGCAGCAATGCTATGGATGGATGGAGACATTGAGGTAGCAAGAAGATGGAGCAATCTGCATGAAAAAGACCATGGTCAGCGTGACCACGTCGGACTGGACACGAGCCTGCTTGCCTACATCACTCCGGCCATAGAGTTGCGCATGGATGCATTGCGACGTCATCTGACCGAGGAAGACATCCTTAGCCTGGATAAAAGACTTGCCAGGGAGTGGAGTGAATTCGGCCGCCGCGCCGACCAATTGCTCAAGGCCGGCGACTCAGTGAGTCCGCTGGAAATCGACAGCCTGATAACGCAATACCATTCGCTTGTAGACAAGATGACCAGAGGCAATTGCGCGCTCGCCAGAAAGCTCCAGATGGCCTACCGCTGTGAGCCTATCTTGCAGATCGGGCATCCGGTTCCTGCACGCGTTCGAGAATGGCTTGGAAAGCACCTTCAGAAACAGGCTTGACCCTCACGCTAAGGGGAGGCTTTACAGTGCCGGCGAAACCATTCACCGGAGCACTACTGTGACCTCGCAAGATATCCCCAACCGCCCCTCCTCAGCGCTACGTGTGGCAATGGCGCGTGCCGTCCATCAATTACTGGACGACCCGGTCGTTTTTGACGATCCATACGCGCTCGAGGTGTTGCCCTCACCCGTCCAAAGCATGCTGCAAAAAGATCCGTTTCAGTTCAATGAGCCCGTGATGCGCTCTTTGCGGGCAGCCGTTGTTGCACGCAGCCGCTACAGCGAAGACTTGCTGTTGAACTCCAGGAACATGGATCTACGCCAATATGTGATTCTTGGGGCTGGACTCGACACCTATGCGCTACGTAACGAGGACGAGAGCCTGGTTGTATTCGAGGTAGACCTCCACACTACCCAAGAGCAAAAGAGAAAAGCGATAGGTGGATTAAGTTCGGGCGCCAATTCGGTACGCTATGTTCCATGTGATCTGCGCAAAGACGCGTTGCTACCATGCCTGGTCGAGAACGGGCTGGAAGCACAACAACCTGTCTTTGTTGCATGGCTTGGCGTGACCCCTTACCTCACGAGAGAACAGATCGTCGAAACGCTAAAGTCGCTGGCCCATTTGCCGGAGGGAAGCCAAATAGTTTTCGATTATCGGGTCTCACCGGAGCGGCTTCCTCCAATTGAACGAGTAATTGAAAGTCATGCTGCGAATCTGTTTGCTCAGATGGGAGAACCATGGCTCTCAAGCTTTGACCCAGAGGAAATGAGCGCGCTACTCAGTTCGATCGGTTTTACCTTACGAGAAAATCTAGACGCTAGCGCAATCAATCACCGATATTTCGCACGCCGTAAAGACGGTCTACAGGCGACCGGCGCGGGTTTCCGTCTGCTCCACGCAGTGCGCAACTGCTAAACCGTAAATAGAAACTAACTGCTCACCTCTTCGGATCTTGACTGTCGTTTACCGCGCTTTGGTAATGAAACCATAGATCAACGGCTTCGCTTCACTTGTTCGGCGCCCAGCCACAACGCACTCGAGTATTCCTTTTCAAGCATCGTATAGCCTGCGACTGGAGGCTATACGTGCCTCTTCAAAACTCTTCGCCTGCTCTCCAAACCATCGCACATCTGCTTCCCGCGGGAAATCCGTGTTCATACTCTTCACTCAACAGTGTTGACAGCCTTTCATCGACCTGCTGCTCGGACTCAATCTGAAAACCGAGACGAGAGTAGAATGGAGCATTCCACGGTACGTGTCTGAAGGTCGTAAGAGTCACCGCACGCAACCCCTTCAACCCAACAAATTCCTGCACTACCTGTACGAGTTTTCGTCCTATCCCATGTCCCTGCATGGTCTGGCGGACGGAAAGCTCATGGACGTGAAGGTCTCTACCGTAAAGATCAGCACTGAGAAAGCCCTGCGGGCGATTATCGGCATCAATAGCCACCCAGCACATCGAGCGTTTGATAAGCTCAAGATGTCGTTCAACGGGTATAGGGGGAGAATCAGCGAGCCAGCTTAACCCCTTGAAAACACGAAACGCTTGCGCAGCAGAACTCTCAATTGGCGGTAAGAAGCGTGCATCTTCGGGCACAGCAAAGCGGACAGTAGTGGACATATCTACGAGTACTTCCGAAAACAGGATTGCAGAATGGATGGCAAATTATCGCATTACCAAGCGATCCAGGCCTGCGAATGGTCAGGTGGCTAGCATAATTTCAAAGGCCCTCAGTTCCAATCCAGTTACTCCCCTGATTCACAAAGACAAGAACGATATCCAAGCTAAACCAAATGAATGTGGCGCCGTTAGTGCGCAGTCGCATGTCATCATACAGACCAAGCTTGCATTATCCTCTATTGATTCTATTCTCACGACATAGCACTCTCTTGCCGGAGATAGACATGCATTCAAGATCATCTTGGGTAATTTATTTCAGCCTTTGCTTCGCGCATCCGCTGCAAGCGATGGCGGAGTACGACAAGTCCAAATTAATCGATGCTATGGTTCCTTACGTAGCCATCAACGATGTGATGGAAAAGATATCACGGAGACAATGCAGCTCTGCCGTACACTTTGAGAACACCGCCAGAGGGGCCATTCAGGAGACCACAGCACGGTTTAAGAGTCAGGATCAAGACTGGGTCAGATCCTACTTCTCCAGTCCTAACGGTAAAGCAAGGCTCGCAAACAACGATACGTATATCGAACGCTTCTTATCAGATGCAAAGAAAGAAGGCATGGATGAACATACCGCCTGCGCGACCCTAGCTGGTATGGTGCTGACGCTGCACCACCAGCTAAAGAGGCTTGGGTAAGAGCGGTCATGGATCATAGCCGGTAGACGCTTACCGTTGCCATAGAGCAGTTGAGCTTCTTCGGCCATGGTCAAGCCATAACGGGCCCGCCCGTCGATGTAGCTCTGCAACGCCTTCGCGTCATCGAGCATCTGACGGCTCGCTTTGAACAGGTGCCCCCGCCGGCAGCGCGAGGCATAACCATTTCCACAGCGCTGGTCATTGATCTGCGCAAGGCATTGGAAAGCGCACAACCGAGATAACCCATGGACACGATCACAAGCGGCTCTTGGATGGGCCATCTTGGGCGCGGTCTTGCGCCCCGCGAACTGGAGTGTGTTCTCGATGTTGCCCAAGGCATGACATCCAAGCAGATCGCCCGACACTTCGGCATCAGCGAGGGCGGCGTCGAGAAGCGCATCGCCGCCGCAATGTTCAAGCTCGACGTACCCCGCCGGGCAGCACTGGTCGCCGAGGCCATGCGCCGCAACATCATCAGCCCGATGTGCTTCCTGCTCGCCGCACTGGTCGCCACTCACGCCGCCATCGGCGACAGCGACCCCATGCGCCGCGATCGCCGAGTACCCGAACGCCGGATCGCCCAGGTCCGCGTTCTACGCAAAGCAGAGTCATTCGACTACCACGCTTGATTCCCACGAGGAACATCCCATGCACCAATCCATGCAACAGCGCGTGGACGGCCTGGCCGCCCTGCGTGCACGCTCGCTCATGGCTACTGCCGAGTTCTACGGGTTGATTGGCCTGCCCGCTCCTACCGCTCGCCCTCTGTACCAGGCGGTCGCCAAGGGCAAGGCCTGGCACATCATCGAGATCGCCACCGGCAAGACCAAAGGCTTCTGCTTCAGTCACCAGGCGGCCATGCGATTTGTTGATGCGATGGAGGCCGGTGCCGCCACCAAAGGCGTGCGGCAATGAGCAAGCGCAAACCCCATAACATGCGGGCGCGACTGGAGCGGACTTGCCGGGCCGCAGGGCAGCTACCGGGCCGAGCACCTGACCTAGGTGATCACAGCCACCTACATCGACCTGAGGGAAACGGCCAAACCTAACTACCTGAAGGTGTTCAGCTGGATCGCTATCCCTGCCGACACAAAGCTCGACGGAGCAGGGGCCGCCAAGGCGCCGTAGGAGCCTGGAGTCAACAGAGAGCAGAGCGCTAACGTATAAATTTTATCAGAGGCCTGGTCATGAGTTTCGTAACGCCCACGCATAGCCGTTACTAACCAGAACCATAAACCTTGCCCTCACTGCAGCCCTATCTAGGGCATCAGCAACTTGCTGATTAACATCATCTCTTATTTTTGCAGCCGTTTCACCTTCAAACTTACCGCAAAAGACCATCTCAGGTAAAGACAACCTCTTCCCTTGATCACTTTCAACATGCGTGTCAAAACCTAAACTGCGAGCCAAACTTTGCACTGTGCTCTTTCGCTCTTCGCTTAATTCCTTCACAGACAACATCAATGTAACAAGCGCTATCATGGCGACTCCTCCTCAGCCGCGTCTCCTTGACCATCGCTAGCATTGCCCTTCTTAAGAGGCCTTGTAGCTTTGGTTTTCGTTGCAAGAGGACTGAATATCACGGCCAAGACAATACCCATAAAAATCCCCCCAACCCACTGCATCATGGTGATCTGGGAGTCAACAACGTCTTTCACCGCGTACTTAGCCTGATCTGACACCAGAGCCTTGTAGTTAGACTGCAGCTCCTTTAATTCAAAGAAAGCCGATGGATCCTTAACAAGGAAACCTTTCAAAATTTTAACCTCTTCAGCAAGCTGAGACAGCTCTTTAATCTCCTCAAGGCTCAAATCACCTTTAGTCACTGCACCTTCGATTTTTGACAAGCGCTCATCCATTGACTTTGAGGTCAGGGTCGCTTGCCTTTCCTCCATTCTCTGAATAGCCTCTTCAATTTTTGGTATCCGCTGCAACCCTGTAAGTTGCGCAGCCATTATTTCCTCCTTCTTCATCAAAATACCTTTGATCGGAGGAATAATTGAGAATGCACAGTAAAGCAGAAGACCAATAAAAACATACGCACACAACATATAGAAAATCTTACTAAAGTAAGACTCTCTGTTTCCAGGCCACCACTTCCTTTCCTGGTTTTTTGCCGTCATATCATCCATAGACATTTTAACACCGCACCCAGTTAGCCAATTTTTACATTTTTTTGCAATCACCCAGAGGCGCAAACTCTATCGAAAACAACTAGTTCGGTAAAGGGTCGCTTGCTCGGATGCTCTCGACAATTTCGTTAGCGTGTTTTAACAACGAATTATACGGAAACCACCATGACCACAGTAATCGACCTGTTCGCCGGCCTCGGCGGATGGAGCACCGGCGCGCAATAGGCCCTGGATTAACGAGGAGCCGCCTGCAAACGCCACCTTGCGGCCTGCAGCAGCTCTCCATTGAATAGAGCTGCGAATTCGGGCCTGAGCATTATCGACTCGACGGTCAGGTGCTCCCTTCCCTCTCGTAGTAACTTTCTGAATCCATCTTGGAATTCAGGGGACTGAACCAGCTTTATCGACGCTTCAACCGGATGCTGCGCGCGATTCATGGCTTCCCACTTTGTTGGGTGGTAACCAAATTCGTGGCACTGACGGATCGCGTCGAAAATCGCTTCAGCAAACTCTGCTCTCACCTGCTCCACAGATCATTCCTTCTATACCTGGATGGCACATTGCCTCCTGCACTTACCTGAATACCTCATATCACCAAATCACGCCACCCCGGCGAGGGCGGCGCCTGCGAGCAAGGACCACAACATGACCGAACAACAGCACGACGAGAGCAAGCTCGAACGGATCATCCGCAAGATCAAGCGCTGCCTAGCGCTGTCGAAAAGCTCGAACGAAACCGAGGCGGCCACTGCCATGCGTCAGGCCCAGGCGCTGATGCGAGAGTATCGCCTTACCGAAATCGATGTTCACCTCAGTGACGTCGGCGAGGTCGAGTCGGAATGTTCAAGGGTCAAACGCCGCCCGACTTGGGACCGACAGCTGGGTTCGATTGTTGGGGAAGCATTCAGCGTTCGCTCATTCTCGCGGCGCCAGTGGTGCAAATCGACGAGTAGAATCATTGAATGCGAGCTGTACGTGGGAGTGAATCCCGCACCACAGATTGCAATGTATGCATACGAGGCTCTTTTGACCAAGCTGACGATTGCCAGACGAGAATACGTATCACGGGTACGTAAAGGCGAGCAACGCAGCAACTATTCGCCTGAGACCGCAGGCGACCATTTCGCACTGGCCTGGGTTTCGGCTGTATACGAAAAGATCCATCAGCTGGTGCCACGCGGCGAGGAAGATCAGGCAATAGGCATGGATTCCACTGGCCGAGACCTCATGGCCGTGGAGGCGCAGGACCACGCCCTGATCGAGCAATTTCTTTCGGGTCGGGAGATTGGCAAGGCACGCAAGACGCGGGAGGTTGGGCTCGACCTGAATGCGCATATCGCCGGCCTACTGGCTGGTGAGCGCGTCGAGCTGAACCCCGGCATGACACATCCTGGCCAAGCTGTGCTTCGGATCAGGTCAAGTACTGATCATATTTAAGAGGCAGAAGGGCTACTTCCCCCCAAGCCAAATTACTGACGGCTAGACCAACGCCGCTCTCTCTTACAATCCCATAGAACAAGACAAATCTCCCTACGGATTGCTCGTTAAGGCTGTGCAGTTCAGCGTCGTATCTTTGAATTTTGATGGAGAAATCTGCATACCCTCCCCCGCGGTTAAACTTCAATTTCACGAATCGGATATTGTGTGGATTGGGACCAGCATCCCAGATGCTTTGTATACGCCCAAACCCGAGGACTTCGCTTTGAGTCGGCGAGTCCATTGCCGAGATGTCTCGAAGCGAGTCAAGAAGCAACCGTGCATGCTGCGCCCCAGGAAGAACATAGTACTTATACAAGTTCTCGTTGAAGTTCCTACACAGACCTCGGACGGTGGTAAGCTTTGACGGCAAATTGAATGATTTGCCGCGATGCCGAGCAATTGGTACCGTAGTTACCTCTCCGTCTTGATCCTCGACGGCCGTCTGGTCGTAAACTCCGGCTTTTTTCTCCGGCACGGCAGGACGCGTCTGCAAGAATCCTTCCACGATTACCAACTTACCATCAACGATGGCCTGGGCAGCCTCTTCTTCGCTCAGATATTTCTTACCCTCAGCCTTTTTAGTTCGTAGTCCGCAATCGGTAACTATGTTACGGCGATGCGCATAAAACGCGTTCTTGCCCTTTTTGTTTGCTTCTTCCTTTGTGGGCGACCTGAAGAGAGGGCAGCAACACTCTGGACAAAAAAGTGACCCTTTCATATCGGGCTGGTATTCAGACACGAGCACCGGCTTACCATTGGCACGCAAAGTTGCTTCGCTGTCCTTTCTAAAGGTCCAGCCAGGAAGATGGAGCGCGTGCTTTATCCGATTGCTATCCCAGTTTTGTGGTTTTTTGACAGATCCATCAGCCATCCTAAGCACTCCATCTGTAGAAGGTATCAGTCATTTACAACAGATGAAGGCAAAATGCCATAACACTAAGGTATACCCATGCCCACAGAAAACCGATCCAGCAACACCGATCACTCAGGAACGTAGGGCATGAAGTCACCGAGCAGCTCGCGAGCGGCAGGCACGGCGTACTCGAGCAGCTCCAAAGGGACATCACGTTCGAATAGCGTCACTTCAAACTTGAGCGTCTCATCGTTTCGGAAAATCTCGAAGATGATTTGGTCGCCGCGCGAGCACTCAAGGCCCAAACCATCGTGCCCTTCGGTGACGCTTGAGGCTCGGCAAAACGCGTACTCAATTCCATGAACTATCACCGGGTGTCCTCCTGAAAAGGCTGAACGTACCCGGAAACGCTCCAGCTGTAACCCCTCTCCCCTCTATTCACTGCCGCGATATGGCGGCCAAGGCGAAGCTATGTCTCAAGCAAAGGAACGCCCGATTCTGTTCAGCGGGCCGATGGTCCGCGCCATCGTTGAAGGCCGGAAAACCGTCACTCGCCGTCCCGTGAAGGAATGGCAGCAGCCAAGCCGGCAAGAAGACGACACCTGGTTCGCCACCGCGCAGCGCCATCAGCGCTGGGGATTCGGAGTGAGCGGTGCTGATGCGGCATCATGCGCCGCGGAACTGGTGTCTTCAGGGGTATGCCCATACGGCAGTCGCGGCGACCGCCTGTGGGTGCGTGAAGCATGGGCGCAGATCCACGTGGCGCAGGCGCCTGGCGAAAGCTGGGTGGTCTACCGCGAGTGCGACAACCGGACCGACTACGGCGGCCCGTGGAAGCCGAGCATTCATATGCGCCGGCGCGATAGTCGAATCCTGCTGGAGGTCACCGACGTGCGCGTCGAGCGCCTGCAGGACATCAGCGAGCAGCAGGCGCTTGCCGAGGGAGTCGTCGGTGTGGATTTCAGGCCCGATGACGGATTTCCAATCTGCCGCGGCTACATGGTTGGCCCTGACGACGGATCCACTCCACTGGAGACCCACGCGACGAAGGCGTTCGCAGGCCTATGGCGATCCATCAACGGCCCAGAAAGCTGGGACGCCAACCCTTGGGTTTGGGCCGTCGAATTCAAGCGGGTGGCGCAATGACCCGCCTCGCCCTCTGCCTCCTGCTGCTGGCCACCCTGACCGGTTGCCAGCCTGACTGCTGGAGTAGCGATCACAGCCAATGCAAAGCCGAGCCCAGCGCAAGCCAACTTGAACTCCTGCCGATGCGCACCGGGTTCTATGTTTACCACGACGATCAGAGGTCCGTTACCTGCTGGTCGAACTCGGCAGGCCTCAGCTGCTTGCCGGATTGGATGCTTCGCGGCCAGAGCCAGGCCGGCAACCAGCGCCAGCTATCCCCGCACGAAACCCAACCCGAACCTACACCCGCACTGGCGCCTGGGCGCTGGATTGATGAGAAGTATCAGCTGTGAAAATCGGAAGACTCTTTGTCGGTCTGAATTGGTGCTACGGCGCGAAAGACCAGGCCGTGATCTTGAGCTGGGCGCTGAAGTGCGGTTACTGGCGCTGGGCGGTCTGGTGGCGCAAGCCAAAGAAAGTGCTGTGCTTTCCTGCCTTCGGGCCATCCATGGCGGTCGGCACCCGGTACCGGGTCGGCCATGGTCACTTCGGCGCCTGGGTTCGGCTTCCGCTGATCGGCTCGTTGTCCATCTCAACTCAGCCGCCCTACCCGGTGCAGGTTCAGCCATGACCGGCCTGATCGAAGTGAAGACTGCAGACCTGGCCGGTGAGGCACTGGGCTGGGCTGTGGGCAAGGCAGAAGGCCTAGACCTGATCCTTGAGCCACCGCAGTACGGCAACCCGTGGCGAGTGTTCGCTCGGTACCAGGGCCATGCGACAGAGCGCACCAAACGCTTCAACCCGTGGGAAGACTGGGGGCTTGGCGGGAAGCTGATCGAGAAATACCGCGTCGGCTTTGGCCTCTACTCGGACTATTTCTTTGCCGTCACCGGCCTGGATGACCTTCCGGGCGATGCGGACGGCTCAACCCACCTGATTGCCACCTGCCGCGCCATCGTCGCCGCCAGGCACGGCGATACCGTCCAGGTGCCCAAGGAGCTGATGCCGTGAGCACTCAAACAGCCAAAGTACAGAGCCTGATGCAGGCCTGCCAGCGCGGCGTGAACGGCAAAGGCCCAGCGCTCGATGCAGCCAACAACTTGCTTGCAGAGTGCTACGGGATGCTCGGCAAGCTCGCTGCAGAGAACGAAGCGCTGCGCAAAGACCGCGACAGCTTGCTCGAAGCCGGCGCCCACCTGTTTTAACCCCTCCCCCAACAACTCAAGCCCGCCGACTGCGGGCATGGAGAGACTCATGTTCAATTTCTTGGCCCGCCTGTTCAAGCGCAAGAAGAAGCCAGCGCAACGCGCCGCGCTCGGCCCGACCGGGTATGCCCGCGGCCACAGCCCCGCATCTGGCCGGCAAGACCCGATACTCGACCCGCTCAACCCCATGAGCCCGGTTAGCCCTATGCATCCCATACATCTGGCGGACAGCTACGAACCGGCTCGCTCGAGCAGTTCTTGTACCAGCCGGGACTACAGCAGCTACGACAGCGGCAGCAGTTTTTCGTCGAGCGACAGCAGCAGTTCCAGCGACAGCGGATCCAGCTCCAGCAGCTGCGACTGACCACCAACCTGCCGCCACCGGCGGCGTGGAGACCATCCCATGGAACATGCAAGCGAGTTTCTCGACGAGGAAGAGGTGATCCGCATCACCGGCTACCAGATCCCGAGCAAACAAATCGCCTGGCTGGCGAACAACGGCTGGCAGTACACGCTCACCCGGGCCAGGCGGCCCATTGTTGGCCGGGTATACGCCAGGCTCAAGATGGCCGGTGTGAAGCCAAACGCGACGAATGCAACAACTGAAACCTGGACATTGGACTTATCGCGCGTGGGGTAAAGGATGCGCAACAGGAAGGCATCGAACAAGGACCTGCCGCCCAGAATGCTGCGGCGGGTCCGCAAGCTAAAAAGCGGCAAGCTGTGGGTTGGCTACTACTACGACGGGAGGGATGCTGAAGGGAAGCGGCAGGAAGTGCCGCTGGGGACTGACCTCGCTGAGGCCAAGTTGGAATGGGCCCGCCTGGAGCACAGGGCGAAGCCGAAAGTGATGGCGACGATGGGTGAGCTGTTTGACCGTTACGAGCGGGACATCATCCCGGGCAAGTCCCCACGCACGCAAAAGGACAACAGGTACGAGCTGGAGCGCCTGCGCAAGGCGTTCGCTGACGCCCCCATTGAGGCGATCAGCCCGCCTGTCATTGCCCAGTACCGGGACGCCCGCAGCGCGAAGACCCGGGCAAACCGGGAGATCGCCCTTCTATCCCACGTCTTCACCATGGCCATGGAATGGGGATTTGCAGAGCGCAACCCATGCCTGGCGGTTCGCCGCAACAAGGAGAAGGTCCGCGACTTCTACGCGGCCGACGAAATCTGGGATGCGGTGTATGCCGAAGGCGACCAGGGCCTCAAAGATGCCATGGATCTGGCCTACCTGGCCGGGCAGCGCCCAGCAGACACCCTGAAGTTCAGCACCGTCGATCTGGACGAGGACTACCTGTGGGTCGATCAGAACAAGACCGACAAGAAGCTGCGCATCCGGCGGCACGTCAACGGTGAGCTCACCGGCCTTGGCCTGTTCATCGAGGCGCTTCTGGAGCGGCGAAAGCTGCAGGGTGTGCGCAACTCACGCCTCATCACCAACGACTCAGGCCTGCGCATGAGCTGGGAAATGCTGAGGAACCGCTTCAGCGAAGCCCGGGACAGGGCTGCGCGCAAGCTCACTGCCGACGGAAACACAGACCTGGCCATCAAAGTTCGGCAGTTCCAGTTCCGCGATATCCGACCGAAGGCGGCGTCGGAGATTGAAGACATCAGCCACGCCAGTCGGCTGCTTGGGCACTCCAAGGAGGAAATCACCAAGCGCGTTTATCGCCGCGTCGGCGAGGTAGTCAGCCCGACCAAGTAGAGGGATGATGCGGAAACGATGCCTAAGAATGCGGAAACGATCCGGGTTTTCTGCGCCCAAATAAAAACCCCGCAGACGTTAATCTGCGGGGCTTTCGAATGGTGGAGGCCGAGGTCGGAATCGAACCGGCGTAGACGGATTTGCAATCCGGAGCATAACCACTTTGCTACTCGGCCTCAAAGTTCGGAGTCAGCTTTCGCTATCTCCTTGAAACCGCTCAGCTTTTTCAAGTGAGCTGCGTTTCGATGGACGCCATTATGTCGGCATTCCCCTCACCTTGCAACCCCCCTGAAGAAAAAAATCTTCAAGGGGTTCAAGGTGTTAGCGCAAGCGGCCAAGCCTGCTCCAAAGCCCTACCAAGGTGTTCTCCACGGCACCGCTGGCGGCCACGCCGATGCGCTCCTGCAGGGATTTACGCTCGGCGTAGCGGACGTGGAACAGGTTGGCGTCGTGGGCGCGGTCGCTGAGGTATTCGTCGCTGGTGCGCAGCTCGTCGACCAGCTTGCGGTTGAGTGCGGCAACACCCAGCCACACTTCGCCGGTGGCGACCTCATCGATGTGCAGCTGTGGGCGGTAGCGGGCGACGAAGTCCTTGAACAGCTGGTGAGTGATGTCCAGGTCCTCCTGGAATTTCTCCCGGCCCTTCTCGGTGTTCTCGCCAAACACGGTGACGGTGCGCTTGTATTCGCCGGCCGTGAAGACCTCGAAGTCGACGTCGTGCTTTTTCAGCAAGCGATTGACGTTGGGCAACTGCGCGACGACGCCGATCGAGCCAAGTACGGCGAACGGCGCACTGACGATCTTCTCGCCGATACAGGCCATCATGTAGCCGCCGCTGGCCGCGACCTTGTCGATGCACACGGTCAGCGGAATGCCGGCCTGGCGGATACGCGCCAGCTGCGAGGCAGCCAGGCCGTAGCTGTGCACCAGCCCGCCACCGCTCTCGAGGCGCAGCACCACTTCGTCACGTGGGGTGGCGAGGGTGAGCAGCGCGGTGATTTCGTTGCGCAGGCTCTCGGTGGCGGAGGCCTTGATGTCGCCGTCGAAGTCCAGCACGAAGACCCGGCCCTTTTCCTCGGGCTTGGCCTTGCCTTTCTTCTTCTGTTTTTCTGTCTTGGCCTGCTGCTTGCGCAGGGCCTTGAGCTCGGCCTTGTCGAGCAGGCCAGCTTCCAGGCGCTCGCGCAGCTCCTTGTAGAAGGTGTTGAGGCGGGTGACCTGCAATTGCCCGCCGGGCTTGCGTCGCCCCTTGCCACGCAGGTTGGCGATACCCGAAAGGATGACCAGGATGGCGATCACCACAGTGGCGGTTTTGGCGAGAAAGCTTGCGTATTCGGCAAGAAACTCCACATTGACTCCTTAATAAACCTGCGCCTGCACGACGCGAAACTGATGCAAGCATACCGGTGCGCCTGGGCTGCCGCCAGCATGGGAAAATGCTGGCAACACAGTTCAAACAACCTTTTCAAACGCTTGTATGTTTTTTCATTGACAGCCTCTCTGGCGCATCCTAACCTCGCAGCAACCTCCATCCCGGCCGGACATTCCAGTGGGCAACATCTACCTGATCCGACATGGCCAAGCCTCCTTCGGCGCCGACGACTACGATGTCCTGTCGCCGCTGGGTGTGCGTCAGAGTCAGGCGTTGGGTGAGCACCTGGCTCAACTGGACCTGCACCTGGATCGCTGCGTGGCCGGCGACCTGCGGCGCCAGCAGGACACCGCACGGCTGACGCTCGACGCAATGGCCGCTACCGGCTGCGCAATCCCGGCCATAGAGACCGACGCAGCCTTCAATGAGTTCGATGCCGACGGCGTGATCCGCGCCCTGCTCCCTGCCCTGCTGCCAGACGAGCCCGAGGCGCTGCACGTGCTGCGCAATGCTGCGCAGAATCGCAGCGAGTTCCAGCGTCTGTTCGCGGTGATGGTGCAGCGCTGGCATGACGGCGAGCACGAGGCTCACGATGGCCTGGAGACCTGGGCCGCGTTCACAGCGCGCGTTGGTGCCGGCCTGCAACGCGTCCTGGCACAAGCCTCAAGCCGTGACAACATTGCCATCTTCACCTCCGGTGGCAGCATCGCCGCTCTGCTCCACCTGGTCACCGGAATCACCCCAGCCCAGGCGTTCGCGCTGAACTGGCAGATCATCAACACGTCGCTCAGCCACCTGAAGTTCCGTGGCCGCGACGTGGCATTGACCTCCTTCAACAGCCAGGCCCACGTGCAGCTGTTGCGGATGCCGGAGCTTCTCACCTATCGATGAGCCCGGCCTGTTGTGCCCCGTGCACGCGACTTTCACCCAACAAGGAATACACCATGAGCGACGTAGCTAAAGCAGTCGAAGCGATGAAAGCCAAGTTCAACCCTGCCGCCGCCGCCGGCCTGGACCTGGTGTTCGGCTTCAACATCACCGACGAAGACAAGCACTACGCCCTGCTCGTCAAGGACGGCACCTGCGAGATCCAGGAAGGCGAGAACCCTGACGCCAACTGCACCCTGGTTCTGGACAGCGAAACCCTCAAAGGCATCGTCAGTGGCGAGACCGATGGCATGCAGGCTTTCATGGGCGGCAAGCTGCGCGTCGAAGGCGACATGATGCTGTCGATGAAGCTGAGCGAGCTGTTCCCGTCCTGAGTGATGCGAACACGCGCTTGAAGAAAACCGAGGCCTGACCGGCTTCGGTTTTTTTTTGCCCGCAGCCTGCATGCACCATTCATCAGGGGCAGTGATCGCGCAGCAACACCCGCGTCGATATGACGTTTGGCACGCTTGTCCCAACCCAGGTTGGCCATTAGATTAGCCAATGATCCTTGCGACCGAGAATAAGGAATACGCATGACGCTCACCGACCAGTCCACCCAGGTCCGCCCCGGCGAAGAACTCGATGCAGCCATCATCGATCCTTACCTCAAGGCGCATATCCCGGGCCTCGCAGGCACCCCGAGCATCAGCCAGTTCCCCGGCGGCGCCTCCAACCTCACGTATCTGGTCGCCTACCCCGAGCGCGAGTTCGTGCTGCGTCGTCCGCCCTTCGGGCACAAGGCCAAGTCGGCCCATGACATGGGCCGCGAGTTTCGCATTCTAAACCAGCTCAACGACGGCTTCCCGTTCTGCCCCAAGGCCTATGTGCACTGCACCGACGAATCGCTGATCGGCGGCGAGTTCTACGTGATGGAGCGGGTCGAGGGTGTCATCCTGCGCTCGGACCTGCCCCCGGAGCTGAACCTCGACGCCAGCCGCACCGAGGCGCTGTGCAAGAGCTTCATCGACCGTCTGGTGGAACTGCACCAGGTCGACTACAACGCCTGCGGCCTGGCCGACCTGGGCAAGCCCGAAGGCTATGTGCAGCGTCAGATCGAAGGTTGGTCGAGCCGCTACGAAAAAGCCCTGACCCCGGATGCGCCGCGCTGGGAAGAGGTGATCGCCTGGCTGCGCGAGAAGATGCCCGCCGACCACGCGCGCCCTGGCATCGTGCACAACGACTACCGCTTCGACAACGTCATCCTCGATGCCAACAACCCCATGCGCATCATCGGCGTATTGGACTGGGAGATGGCGACCATCGGTGACCCGCTGATGGACCTGGGCAACAGCCTGGCCTATTGGATCGAGGCCAACGACCCGGCACCGGTGCAACTGATGCGCCGCCAGCCGAGCAACGCCCCCGGCATGCTGACCCGCCGCCAGTTCGTCGACTATTACGCCGAGCGCGCCGGCATTCGCATCGACAACTTCGACTTCTATTACTGCTACGGCCTGTTCCGCCTGGCCGGGATCGTCCAGCAGATCTACTACCGCTTCTTCCACGGCCAGACCCAGGACAAACGCTTCGCCCAGTTCATCCACATGAACAGGCTGCTGGAGCAGATGAGCCTGCAACTGATCGGCAAATCCACCCTGTAACCGGCGACAACAAGGAAAACCAGCATGTCCAAGACCCAACTGTTCGACCTTGACGGCAAGATCGCCTTCGTTTCCGGCGCCGGCCGCGGCATCGGCGAAGCCATCGCCCACCTGCTGGCCCAGCAAGGGGCCCATGTGATCGTCTCCAGCCGCAAGCTCGACGGCTGCCAGCAGGTCGCCGACGCAATCATCGCAGCCGGTGGCAAGGCTACGCCGGTGGCCTGCCATATCGGTGAGCTGGAACAGATCCAGCAAGTGTTCGCCGGCATCCGCGAGCAGTTCGGACGCCTGGATATCCTGGTCAACAATGCCGCCACCAACCCGCAGTTCTGCAACGTACTCGACACCGATGTCAGCGCCTTCCAGAAGACCGTCGACGTGAACATCCGCGGTTACTTCTTCATGTCGGTGGAAGCCGGCAAGCTGATGCGCGAGCACGGCGGTGGCAGCATCATCAACGTAGCGTCGATCAACGGCGTGACACCGGGCTTGTTCCAGGGCATCTACTCGGTGACCAAGGCTGCGGTGATCAACATGACCAAGGTCTTCGCCAAGGAGTGCGCGCAGTTCGGCATCCGCTGCAACGCCCTGCTGCCGGGCCTGACCGACACCAAGTTCGCCTCGGCACTGGTGAAGAACGACGCCATCCTCAACGCCGCCCTGCAGCAGATTCCGCTCAAGCGCGTGGCCGACCCGAGCGAGATGGCCGGCGCGGTGCTGTACCTGGCCAGCGACGCGTCGAGCTATACCACCGGTACCGCACTCAACGTCGACGGCGGTTTCCTTTCCTGATCAGCCCTTGCGCGCCTGCAGCGTGTAGCTCAACGGCAGGCGCTCGGGCCGCTCGGCCAGGCGCCACTCGCCGTCGGCGCCCTTGAGCATCTGCCCAGGCAACGCCTCCCACGGGATGCTCGGGTGCTCGACCAGGGCGGTCAGTTGCATGCCCTGTTCAAGCAACGCCGTGATGATTTCGCCAAGGCCGCGGTTCCAGGAATGGGTCTCGGTCTGCGCCAGGCGATGTTCGCTTTCGACGTAGGTCTGGTCGCTGTGGAAGATGAGCGGCGCCTCATGCTCGAAGTACGGAAAGTCGACCTGCAGGCGATCGGCGTGGGTTTCGTCGAGCGCCCACAACATCGGGTGCCCCTCACGCAGGAACAGCCGCCCGCCCGGCTTGAGCAATGCCGCGACATTCTGCGCCCAGCGCCGGATGTCCGGCAGCCAGCACAGTGCGCCGATCCCGGTGTAGATCAAGTCATAGCTCGCCTTGGGCAGCACGTCGCTGGCACGGTAGACATCCGCCTCGACATAGTCGATATCGGTGCCACAGCGCTCTGCCAGCAACCGCGCCTGCGCCAGCGATGCGGGCGAAAAGTCCAGCCCGCTGACCTGCGCGCCCAGCCGCGCGAGCGACAAGGTGTCGGTGCCGATGTGGCATTGCAGGTGCAGGGTCTTGAGGCCTTGTATATTGCCCAGGCGCGGCAGGTCGAAGCGCACGACTTCGGAAAGATGCGTGGCAGACTGCACGAAGCATTCGACTTCATAGCCCGGCGAGGCGGCGTGCAGTGGCGCCCGCTCGTCCCAATTGGCGCGGTTGAGTTCCAGTGACGGATTCATGGACACTTCCCTGTGCGGAAAACCACCACGTTAACCGGCCAGGGGGCAGGCCGACAACCAGCCATTCAAGGAGAGAACGCCAGCATGAAGACCTACAAGGGCGGCTGCCTGTGCGGTGCGATCCGCTTCGAGGCCGATGGGCCAGCGGGCAATCCCCACCACTGCTCGTGCCGCTGGTGCCAGCAGCACACCGGAGCACTGGTGGCGAGCTGGGTGGAGTTCGATCGTGCGCAAGTGCGCTGGGTCGGCGCCGGCGGGGCGCCTGACACCTGGCGCTCTTCGGATTATTCCAGCCGGGCATTTTGCCGATGCTGCGGCAGTTCGATAGGGGCAATCGACGATGCACCGACGGTGGCGTTGCTGCTGGGGTGTTTCGATGAGATCGAGGACGAGCGCCTGGTACCGACCGGGCACTCGTTCGAGGACCGCTGCCCAGGGTGGATGCAGCGGGGTTGATGGGGCTTTCCAGGACCGCCGTGCGGCCCGAGGTTACAACGACAGACTCATGCTCACACTCAGGTTGCGCGGCTCGCCCGGCATGTTCCACGCCGCGTTGTAACCGCGTTCGTAGTACTTGCGATCGAAGACGTTGTTCAGGTTCACCCCGAAACTCAACTGCTCGCTGGCCTTGTAGTGCGCCAGCAAGTCCAGCGTGCTGTACGCCGGCAGGCGCAGGTCACCGCCCGCCTGCCCGGAACGCTCGCCCACGTAGTTGGCCGAGGCGCCGACATCCGAGCCACGCAGCCAGCCGTTCTGGAACTCGTGCACCACCATCAGGCTGCCGCTGTGCCGAGGAATGCCCAGCAGGTCGCTGCCCTTGGGCAGTGCGGCATCGCCCTTGGTGACCTCGGCATCGATATAGGCATAGGCACCGATTACCCGCACGGCCTCGGTGAGCTGACCGCTGAACTGCACGTCCAGCCCCTGGCTGTGCGCCTTGCCCGCGGCGATGCTTTCACCAAAGGCATCGGTGGTGACGACGTTTTCCTTGTCGATGCTGAACAACGCCACAGTCGCACCGAGCCGGCTGTCGAACAGGTCGAGCTTCAGACCCGTCTCGTAGCCCAGCCCCTTCTCCGGCTTGTACACCTGGCCTTGGGTGCCGATGGCGTTGGGCTTGAACGAGGTGGAAGCATTGGCGAACACCCCCACTTCCGGCGTCCATTGATACAACAGCCCCACACGCGGCGTAGCGACTTCCTTGACCTGGCTGTTGCTTACCCCGGTGGCACGGTTCAGCGCCGTCTGCTCGACCCGTTCCAGGCGCACGCCGAGCAGGCCACGCCAGCGCTCGTCGAAGATGATCTGGTCTTGCAGGTTGAGCGCCTGGCTTTCGGTGCGTTCGAAGAAGTCATTGGGGTTGATCAGCGGCGGCTTGGGCTGGCCGTAGACCGGCTGGTAGATATCCAGCCCATAGCCGAGCGACGTAGCGCTCTGTGGGTATTTCTGGCTGTTGCGGTAGTTCTCGTACTCCAGGCCGATCAGGCTCTGGTGCTGCCAGCCGAGGAAATCGAACTGCCCGTGCAGTTCGGCCTGGGTAATGTTGTCGTTCCACTCGAAATTGCGTTCGCGGTAGAAACGGCTGATCGCCTGGCCGACCACCCGCGACGGCTCCGAACTGTTGCCGCGCAGGTGGCCCTGGGTGTAGTGGTTGGCCAGGCGCAGTTTCCAGCTGTCGTTCAGGTAGCGTTCCAGGGCCAGGTCCAGGGTCTGGTTGTCGTTGCGAATGTGGCCGTCGTTGGGCTCGCCGAGAAAGGTCGAGCGCTTCACTGATCCCAACTGATTGTTGACCGCCGGAATACCCCGGTCGAACACCGACTCGGTGCGCGAGAATTCGGCATCCAGCAACAACCGTGTGTCAGGGTCGAGTTGCCAGCTCAGCGACGGGCTGACGATCTGGCGGCGGCTGTCGACGTGATCGCGGAAGCTGCCGTTGTCCTCCACTGCCAGATTGACGCGCGACAGCAGGCGCCCCTCCTCGTCCAGCGGCGTGTTGACGTCGAGGCTGCCGCGGTAGCGATCCCAGGTTCCGGCGCTGGCTTTCAGGCGCGTGAAAGCCTCCTCCTGTGGACGCTTGCTGACGATATTGACCAGGCCACCCGGATCGCCGCGCCCGTACAGGCTGGCGGCCGGGCCCTTGAGCACCTCGATGCGCTCGATGGTCGAGGTGTCCGGTGCACTGTAGCTGCCGCGGTTGATGGCAAAGCCGTTCTTGTACAGCTCGCCGGTGGTAAAACCGCGCACGCTGTAGTTGAGGAAGGTCAAGCCACCGAAGTTGTTCTGCCGGGTGACGCCACCGGCAAAGTCCAGGGCACGGTCAATGCGCGTGCTGTTGAGGTCTTCAAGCACCTGGCTGGGCACCACGGCGATGCTCTGCGGCGTGTCGCGCACATCGGTATCGGTGCGCGTCGCGGTGCTCGAGCGGGTGGCGCGATAGCCCTGCACAGGGCCGTCGGCGCGCTCCTGCAGATGACTGTCGCTGACGGTCAGGGCCTCGAGTATTACAGGTTCGGCAGCATTGCCGGGCAGGCCGAACACAGACAGGGAAAAACCCAGGTAGAACCGGGCGGGGGAAACTTTCATCAACGACGCTCCTAAATTTCATGTAATAACATAACAATTTATGAACGATGCGAGGAATACCCGGATGAGAAAAAACCGCATTTGCCCGTCAACCTGAAGTTTACGGCTCGGGTATACTCGCGTTTCCGGCCCGCTTCCAGGAACCGCCCCATGGTTGAAAACAGCTTTGCCTTTCGCCTCAAGGAATTGCTCGAACACCACAAGCTGACCCTGCAAGCCGTGGGCACCGCCCTGGGCATTTCACGCACCGCGGTGCACAAGTGGACTCGCGGTGGCGAAATCGACTACGACAACCTGCGCAAGCTCGCCGCATTTCTCAAGGTCAACTGGATCTGGCTGCGCTACGGTGAAGAAGCCTTGCAGAGCGTGCAGCAGGCCGAGGTGGTAGAGCTGCCGATGACCGACGTGCGGCGCCGCTACACCGCCGAGATCATGGAAAGTGAAACCCGCATGAAACTGGCCCAGGAAGGCGCACGCATCGTCACCTGGGAGTGGAACCTGGTCACCGATGAAGTCACCTACTCGCCCAACGTCGAGGCGGTGTATGGCTGGCCCGTGCAGCGCAACGAAGAGTTCTGGGCGCATATCCACCCGGACGACATTCCGCCGATGCAGGCCATGTACGCCCAGGCCGTCGCCGACGGCACCGGTTGCGAATGCGATTTTCGCATCACCCGCCCCGACGCCAGCCAATGCTGGATCGCCTCGCGCGCCACCGTGCTGGCCGACAGCGCCGGGCGCGCGGTGAAGATGGTCGGCATCAGCATGGACACCACCGAACGCAAAGTCGCCGAAGAAGAATTGCGCCAGAGCGAGGCGCGCTTTCGCACCATCTTCGAGTTCGCCTGGGGCGCGCTGGCCTACATCGATCCCGACGGCAGCTGGCAGCGGGTCAACGGCAGCTTCTGCGAACTGCTGGGCTACCGCGAAGACGAGCTCTACGGCACCACCTTCCAGCAATTGACCCATCCCGACGACCTGCCGCACAACCTGCACTTGCTGCAGCGCCTGCTTGACGGCGAGATCGACCGCTACGAAGTGGAAAAGCGCGTACGCCACAAAAACGGCCACTACCTGTGGGTCCGCGCGCGTACTTCGTTGCAACGCCAGGCCGACGGCCAACCCGAGCACCTGATCAGCGTATTCGCGAACATCACCGCCGAACGCGAAGAACATGAACGGCTGCAAGCACATATCGCCAGGCTCGAGGCACGGCTGGGCTGATTCAGGGGGAGAGCTGCGATGCTACCGGGAAGTGCGTCACTCGACAGCCAGCGTCAACAGCGGGTACAGCGCCGCGGCACGGTGGGGCTGTATTTCGTTGCCGCCTTGTCGGTACTCGCCGGCATGACCGATGCCATCGGCTTCATGGCCACGGGCGATTTCGTTTCGTTCATGAGCGGCAACACCACGCGCCTAGCGGTCTCGCTGGGCAGCGCCGAACTGGGGCCGGTGCTGCGCCTGGCGCTGGTGATCGCGGCGTTCGTGCTGGGCAATGCACTGGGGGTGATCGTTGCCGCCAGAAGCGGTCGGCGCCACTGGCCATTGCTGGGTGTGATCGCCCTGCTGCTGGCGACCGCCGGCATGCTGCCAGAGCCCATGCAACTGCCCGCGCTACTGGCGGCGGTGACCGCGATGGGCATGATCAATGCGGTGGTCGAGGAAGTGAACGGCCTGCCGATCGGCCTGACCTACGTCACCGGCGCGCTGTCGCGGTTCGGCCGCGGGCTGGGCCGCACCCTGTTGGGCCAACAACGGCTGGGGTGGCGCGTACAACTGGTGCCCTGGAGCGGCATGTTCATCGGCGCAGTGCTGGGTGTGCTGCTGGAGCAACGCTTCGAGCGAGCGGCACTGCTGGCCAGCGCGCTGACCGCCCTGCTGCTCGCCGTGGTCTCGTGGAAGATTCCACGGCGCTGGCAACTGCGCTACATGCCTCGCTGACTCACAGGCAGGTTGCCGCAGCAGCCTTGCGCTGCAGCGCAACCATGTCGTTCTTGCGGGCGTAGTAATCGACCCGGGTCCCGCCAGCCTGCGGGTAGACGTCAACGAAGGATTCCGCCTCGCGGGTGTACACCGTCAAGCCACCACCCTTGCGCGTTTCCAGGTAACCACTGGCGTCAACGCCGAAGCGCGATTCTTCCTGCCAGCTGAACTGGATGCATTGGGCCACCAACTCCGGCGCTTTCTGCGAGTCGAGGCGCGCGCTGGGCTGGCCGTTGCGCGCGGCCTCCATGGTCGACGAAGCGCAGCCAATCAACATCAGGGCTGCAGTCATCGGCAGTAGTGCTCGCATGTTCCATCCTCGGGGCAAAAAAGAAGCGACTGTAGCACTGGCGGTGATCGCGCGTGAATGCTCGTGCAGCGCAGCGGCATTCAACCCGACGCTACCTGACCGGTGCCCACACCGGATCCTCTGCCATCAGCGCCGTGCCCCAGTCGGCGGTTAGACGAACGACATCGGCATGGTGCCCATCTGCCAATCGCTCACTCCAGCGCCCGTTCACGAGCAAGCCCGCGCCCACAAGAGTGGCGCGGGCTATGCCTTAGAACAACGGCAGGCTGTAGGTGATGTAGAGACGGTTCTCGTCCAGGTCACGCTGGTTGGCGTAGGTGCTGCGCAAGCTGGCGTTGCGCCAGGAGAACGACAACCCCTTGAACATCTCGCCCTGCACTGCGTAGGTCACCCAGAAATCACGCTCCCACTCATGCTGGTCACCCTGCGCCGACTTGATGTTATCGCCGCGCTGGTAGGCCAGCAGCGTGGTCAGGCCCGGAATGCCGACAGCGGCGAAGTTGTAGGTGTGCTGCGCCACCCAGGTCCGCTCGCCGGCCTTCTGGAAACGTGCACCGGTCTGGCGGTCGGTGATCAGGTAGGTGGCCGAGCCATCGCCCTGGTTGACGAAGGGAAAGTCGCTGTCGCCTTCAAGCTGCTGGTAGCCCAGGCTGAAACCGTGGCCGCCGAGGCTGTAGGTGAACAGCCCGGCAAACGCCTGGTTATCGACCTTGCCGTTGTTGCCGAAACCGGCACTGCGGTACCCCTCGGCCCGCCCAGCCACACTGCCGTTGCGCCCCGACGGACCACTGTCGAAATAGCGCAGGTCAGTCTTGAGGCTGCCCACCGGCAAGGCCAACTGGTGCACCAGGCCGACGAAGTGCTGGCGATAGAAATCTTCCAGCTCGCCGTAGTAGTACTGCAAGGTCAGGTCGCGGCTCACGGCATAGTCGACGCCGAAGAAGTTGAACGCATTGCTGCGTTTGCCGAACGGCCCGCCCGCCCCGGCAATCGCCATGCCTTCGTTGTTCGACGAGTTGCGGCTCTTGACCCGCTGGATCTGCCCACCGGTGAACGTGAAGCTGTCCAGGTCGCGCGAGGTGATCTGCAGGCCTTCGAAGGTTTCCGGCAACAGGCGACCGTCGTTGAGGGTCAGCACCGGCATCTTCGGACGCAAAGTGCCGAGCCGCGCTTCGGTCTTGGCAACGCGAAGCTTGCCAGTCACGCCCAAGGTGCTGAACTCGTCCACCGCACGACCATCGCTGTCGCTGGGAAACACCAGGCCACCGCGGTTGGTGCTCTGCGGGTTGTAGTGGGTGCCCTTGCCCGAATCCAGACGGATGCCAAGCATGCCCAGGGCATCGACACCGACACCGACGGCGCCCTCGGTGTAGCCGGAAGTGAAGTCGAACAGAAAGCCCTGGCCCCACTCCTCCTGCTTGGACGGGTTGGCGCTGCCGCTGCGGTTGTCCTGGTTGAAGTAGATGTTGCGCATTTCCAGGCGCGCATGGGAATCCTCGATCAGGCCAGCGGCCTGGCTGGTCAGGGGGGCCAGCGCCAGGGCGATCAGCCCGGGAGCGAAAGAAGATCGTTTGCAAGACATGCTGTGTGCTCCTCGTTTCTTGTTGTTATGTGCAGCGCCGAACGCCAGGCGCAGGCAAGCCGTGCCCGACGCCGCTTCTGTCAGGAAGCGGGCGCTGGTACTCGTTCAGGGATCAGGAGTGCGCGGGAGGTGCTTCAGCCGGCCAGGCCGCAGATGGCCGGATGCTCAGCCGGTACAGCACGAAGATCGCCGCCGCACCTGCCACCACTGGGATGGCCAGCCAGTGGAAGAACACCACCGGCGTACCGGCCGCGGCGATCAGCCAGGCCCCCAGGGTCGAGCCGACGATGGAGCCGGAACGCCCGCAGGCCATGGCCCAGCTGACCCCTGTGACGCGGGCCGTGGTCGGGTAGAGGGTCGCCGACACCAGGTTCAGGCCGTTTTGCGCACCGGCCACGCCGAAACCGATCAGGAACACCGCCGCCGCCAGGCCATAGATATCGCCCATCAGGTAACCGGTGAGCGCGATCACCACAGCCGCCCCCAGGTAGGAGCAGGCCAGCACACGGTATGGTCCGACGCGGTCCATCAGCAGCGCCAGCAGGATCGCCCCGACCGTGCCGCCCAGCGGCACCATCGCACCGACACGCGCGGCATGGGCGATGTCGTAACCGGCGTCCTTGAGCAGGCTCGGCAGCCAACTGGTCAGGAGGTAGAAGACGAACAGCGAGCAGAAGAATGCCAGCCACAGCAGCAGCGTGCGCACCGCACGGCCCTCGATGAACAGGTGCGAAATGGGCGAGCGGACCTGCGCCGGGCGCTCGTCGTCGAGGATGGTCACCCCGGCATAGCTACTGCCGGTGATGCGCTCGACCACCTTGCGCAGGGCATCGCCATGCTTGGGGCTGGAGGCCATGAAGCGCACCGATTCAGGCATCAGCCAGGCCAGCAGCGGCAACATGGCCAGCGGCACGATACCGCCGATCATCAGCACACCGCGCCAGCCGAACAGCGGGATGATCTGCGCCGCAAGCATGCCGCCCAGCGCAAGGCCCGCGGTGAAGCCGCTCCAGCTCAGGGTGACCATGATCATCCGCCGCCGCGCCGGTGAGTACTCCGAGCTCAGGGTGATGCAGGTGGGCATCGCCCCGCCCAGGCCGATACCGGTGACGAAACGCAGTGCGGTCAGCGACTCGATCGAGTGGGCATAGGCCGAGGCCAGGGTGCCGACGCCGAACACCAGCACCGACACCAGCAGCACGCGCTTGCGCCCGATGGCATCGGCGATGGGCCCGAACACCAGGCTGCCGACCAACAGGCCGAACAGACCGGCACCGAAGGCCGGCGACAATTGTGCCGGTAGCAGGCCCCATTCCTCACGCAGGGCCGGAGCGATGTAGCCGATCGCGGCGGTGTCGAAGCCGTCGACCAGAACGATCAGGAAACACAGGGTAAGAACGATGATCTGGTAAGGCGAGATTCGTGCGTTATCGATGATCTCGCCGATTCGGGCAGTGTGCTGGCTCATGGTATTTCCCCTTTTTATTAGGCTTGTGGTTGGGGCAAAGCATTGGCAAGGCGTTGTGGTTTCAGGGTCGCAGCAGGTCCAGGGCAACGTCGACGATCATGTCTTCCTGACCGCCCACCATCTTGCGACGGCCGAGCTCGACGAGGATGTCCACGGTGTTCAGGCCGTAGCGGCGAGCAGCGACCTCAGCGTGGCGCAGGAAGCTGGAATACACCCCGGCGTAGCCGAGGGCCAGGGTTTCGCGGTCGACCCGCACCGGGCGATCCTGCAAGGGCCGGACGATATCGTCGGCCGCATCCATCAGCCGATACAGGTCGGTGCCGTGATTCCAGCCTAGGCGTTCGGCGGCCGCGATGAACACCTCCAACGGCGCGTTGCCGGCACCAGCCCCCATGCCGGCAAGGCTGGCGTCGATGCGATCGCAGCCCGCCTCCACCGCGGTGATCGAGTTGGCCACGCCCAGGCTGAGGGTGTGGTGGGCGTGCATGCCGGTCTCGGTGGATGGGTCGAGCACCGCCTTGAACGCCTGGAAGCGCTCGCGTACATCCTGCATGTTCATCGCGCCGCCCGAGTCAGCCATGTACACGCAGGTGGCGCCGTAGCTTTCCATCAGCTTCGCCTGCTGCGCCAACTGCTCGGGCGCCAGCATATGGCTCATCATCAGAAAGCCCACGGTGTCCATGCCCAGCTCGCGGGCGTACTCGATGTGCTGGCGCGAGACATCCGCCTCGGTGCAGTGGGTGGCGATGCGCACCACCCGTGCACCGGCGTTGTAGGCATCCTTGAGATCATGCACGGTACCGATGCCAGGCAGCAGCAGCGTGGTGATCTTCGCGTGGCTGATGACCTCGGCCACCGCCTCGATGTACTCGAGGTCCGAGTGCCGGCCAAAGCCATAGTTGAAGCTCGAACCCTGCAGGCCGTCACCGTGGGCGACCTCGATCGAATCGACCTTGGCCAGGTCCAACGCGCGCGCGATGTCGCGGGCCTGCTGCAAGGTGTACTGATGACGGATGGCATGGCTGCCGTCGCGCAGGGTGACATCGGAAATGTAGAGTTTCTTGCCGGCGTTCATGTGTTCAGCCCTCCACGAACTGGGTAGCGGCGATGCGCTCGGCACAGGCCACGGCCGCCGAGGTCATGATGTCCAGGTTGCCGGCGTAGGCCGGCAGGTAGTGCGCGGCGCCCTCGACCTCGAGAAACACCGAAGTCTTCAGGCCGCTGCGCAGCCCCAGCCCCGGAACATTCACCGGCTGGTCTGCCGGGATCACCTCGAACTGCACCTGCTGCTTGAGGCGATAGCCGGGCACGTAGGCCTGCACGGCCTCGACCATCGCCAGGATCGAGCGCTCGACCGCCGCCTGATCTGCCGGCTCCGACAACACGAACACGGTGTCGCGCATCATCAGCGGCGGCTCGGCCGGATTGAGGACGATGATCGCCTTGCCCTTCTGTGCCCCGCCGAGTTTCTCGATGGCATGGGAAGTGGTCTCGGTGAATTCGTCGATATTGGCGCGGGTGCCGGGGCCTGCCGACTTGCTGCTGATCGAGGCGACGATTTCACCGTAATGCACCTTGGCCACGCGCGACACCGCAGCGACGATCGGTATGGTGGCCTGGCCGCCGCAGGTGACCATGTTGATGTTCGGCGCGGCCAGTTCGGCATCCAGGTTGATCGCCGGAATGGTGAACGGGCCGATGGCGGCGGGCGTCAGGTCGATGACCTTGACCCGGTGCTCCTGCAACAACGCGTTGTGGCGACCGTGGGCACCGGCGCTGGTGGCGTCGAAGACGATACGGATATCCTTGAAACCCGGCAGCGCCAGCAGGCCTTCGACACCCTTGGCGGTGGTCGCCACGCCCAGGCGTTCGGCCCGCGCCAGGCCATCGGAGGCCGGGTCGATGCCGACCATGGCGCCCATCTTCAGGTGCTGGCCGTTGCGCAGGATCTTGATCATCAGGTCGGTGCCGATATTGCCCGAACCGATGATGGCAACGCTGATCTTGTCGTTCATTGTCGTGGTCCTGTGTTCAGGCTTTGGCACGGCGTTCGGCGAGGGTCTGGCCACCGGCGGCCCACTGGGTCTCGGGGATTTCCTGCAACAGGACGCGCACGCTCTCGATCGGCACTTCGAGGCTGTCGGCGATAGCCAGGGTGACCTTGTCCAGCAGCGCGCGCTTCTTCTCGGGGGTGCGGCCTTCGGCGATATGGATGATGGCAATAGGCATGTCAGGTACTCCTGTCAGCGTTGGCCGGACGAGGTGAAGCGCATCGACACGCTGCCCAGATGCTGGTAGCGCACGGTGACGTTGTCGCCCGCCTGCACTGCAATGGCCTCGGTGATGCCGCCGGTCATGATGAAGGTACCCGCCGGCAGCTCGCGGCCCTTGGCGCCGAGCATGTTGGCGAGCATCGCCACGCTCTGCGCCGGGTGCCCGAGCACCGCGGCACCGGCTCCGGTGGCGACCACTTCGCCGTTCTTTTCCAGCACCACGCCCAGGCACTTGAGGTCGATGCCCTCGACCCCGGACATGCGCCCGCCCGTGACGAAACGTGCCGAAGAGGTGTTGTCGGCAATCACGCTCTTGAGGTCGAAACGGAAGTTCTCGTAGCGCGAATCGATCACTTCGACCGCCGGCACGATGAAATCGGTGGCCGCCAGCACGTCGCCAACATGCACACCCGGCCCCTTGAGCGGGTGCTTGAGGACGAAGGCGATCTCGGCCTCGACCTTGGGGTGGATCAGGCTGTCGACATCGATGGCCGCGCCGTCGAGGCTCGAGCCGTAGTCGGTGAGAAAGCCGTGGATCGGATCGGTGACGCCCATCTGCTTCATCTTGGCGAACGAGGTCAGGCCCATCTTCAGGCCGGCGATACGTACGCCACGAGCCTGCTTGCGGGCGCGGATGGCGTCCTGGATGGCATAGGCGTCGTCCCAGTCCATGTCGGGGTGGGCGTCGGTGATCTTGGCCACCGCCTCACGCTTGAGTTCGGCGTTTTCCAGGTGTTCGGCCAGTTGGGCGATGGTGGCTTGGGACAGGTTCATAGGGATTTTCCTTCAAACAAAGCGAACAGCGGCCGAGCCGATGCCGCCGAGGCTGATACGCAGTTGGTCGCCGGCCTGCACCGGCACCATGGCCGCCAGCGAACCGGAGAGAATCACCTCGCCCTTGTTCAGCGCGATGCCGAGGCGGCCGAGGGTGTTGGCCAACCAGGCCACGGCGTTGGCCGGATGGCCAAGCGCGGCGGCACCGGCGCCGGTGGCGACGATCTCGCCGTTCTTTTCCAGGGTCATGCCGACACAGGCCAGGTCCACGTCACGCGGATCGACACCGCGGTCCCCCAGCACGAAGGCAGCGGCCGAGGCGTTGTCGGCGACGGTGTCCTGGATGCGGATCTTCCAGTCGCGAATGCGCGAGTCGACGATCTCGAAGCACGGCATCACATAGGCCGTGGCGCGCAGCACATCGGCCACGGTGACGCCCGGGCCCTGCAGAGACTCCTTGAGCACGAAGGCAATCTCACCCTCGGCTTTGGGCGCGATGAGGCCGTCGATAGCGATGGCCGCGCCATCGGCGTGGAGCATGTCGCTGAGCAGGTGACCGAAGTCTGGCTGGTCGACGCCGAGCATGTTCATCACCACTTGACTGGTGACGCCAATCTTCTTGCCCAGCACCCGCTCGCCCGCGTCCAGGCGCGGCTGGATCATCGCCAACTGCACCTGGTAGGCCTGCTCCAGGGTGATGTCGGGGTGGGTTTCGGTCAGCGGCGCCAGGGCCTGGCCACACGCCAGGGCCTGGTGCAGTTGCTGGCCAGCGCGCTGGATATCGTTCAGGTTCATGGTGTGCCCCTCACAGGCGGACGCAGACGTTGCGCAATTCGGTGTAGAACTCCAGCGAGTGCACGCCTCCCTCACGGCCGATGCCCGACTGCTTGGCGCCGCCGAAGGCGGTACGCAGATCGCGCAGGAACCACGCGTTGATCCAGCAGATGCCGACATCCAGCGCGCTGCCCAAGCGGTGGGCGACCTGCAGGTCGCGGGTCCAGACACTGGCAGCCAGCCCGTAAGGGGTGTCGTTGGCCAGGGCCACGGCCTCTTCTTCGGTGTCGAACGGCGCGATGTGGCAGCAGGGGCCGAAGATCTCTTCGCGGATCACCGCGGAGGTTTCCGGCAAGCCGGTCCAGATGGTCGGTTCGAACCAGGCGCCTTCGGCCAGGTGCGCCGGCACCTGGGGAATGCCGCCGCCGCACACCACGGTGGCGCCATCGTCGACAGCCTGGCGGGCGTAGGACAGCACCTTCTCGCGATGGCCGAGGGAAATCAGCGGCCCCATGGTGGTGCCATGGGCGTTCGGATCGCCCACCACGATGCTCGCGGCGTGCGCCTTGAAGGCCTCGACGAAGCGCTCGAACACTGGCCGCTGCACGTAGATGCGTTCAGTCCCCAGGCACACCTGCCCACTGTTCTCGAACACTGCGCGCCCCAGCCCCTTGACCGCTTTCTCAAGGTCGGCATCGGCAAAGACGATACCGGCGTTCTTGCCGCCCAGCTCCAGCGAGACCGGGCGAATGCCCTTGGCCGCAGCCTTCATGATGACCTCGCCAGTCCCGGTCTCGCCGGTAAAGGTCACGCCATCGACATCCGGGTGCGAGGTCAGGAAGGCCCCCGCCGAATCGGCGCCAAAGCCATGCACCACGTTGTATACGCCCGGCGGCACACCGGCCTCGTTCATCACCTCGCCCAGCAACGTGGCAGTGGCCGGGGTTTCCTCGGACGGCTTGACCACCACGGTGTTGCCGCAGGCCAGGGCCGGGCCGACCTTCCAGGTCATCAGCAGCAGCGGCAGGTTCCACGGGCAGACCACGCCGATCACCCCGCGCGGTGCTCGCACGGCGTAGTTGACCGCCTTGCCGCCGTCCGGGGTGTCCATCACGAAGCTTTCGGTCGGTACGTTGCGGATCAGGTCGGCGAACACCTTGAAGTTGGCCGCGCCGCGCGGAATGTCGAGGTGCCCGGCCAGGTGTGCGGGCTTGCCGGTGTCGGCCACTTCGGCCGCGACGAACTCGGCGTGGCGACGCTCGATGCCCTCGGCGACCTTGTGCAGCAGCGCAGTACGCTGGGCGACCGTCATCGCCCCCCAAGGGCCTTTGAGGGCGGCACGGGCAGCGGCCACGGCGGCATCGACTTCGGCCTGCCCCGCTTCGTGGACGAGGCCGATGACACTGTTATCGGCAGGGTTGCGGTTTTCGAAGGTGCGGGCACTGGAGACCCACTCGCCATTGATGAAATGACGGAACGCTTGCGCAGGCATGATCGGTAGTCCTCTGTTTTTTATTCGAATACGGTGTCGCTGGCTTCCGGATCGCCGGCAGTGAGGTATTCCCACATCCGCTCGTAGATCCGCCCGCCACGGGTGGCGCGTTGCGCGCAGGCCTGGGCATCGAGCAACGGGCCGCGCTCGGCCAGGCCTGCGGCCTGCAGTTGCAGCTCGATGCGCGCGGCATCCTCCAGGTACCAGGTCAGGGTCAGGGCCTCGACCAACGAATCGCCGGCGACGATGGCACCGTTGCCGCGCATGGCCAGGGCCTTGCCTTGGCCGAACAGCTCAGCCAGCGCGCTGGCCTGGGCATCGTCACGCAGCAACTGGACGTCGTCCCACAGCGGGATCGACGGTTGGAAGTAACTGCCCATGCCGTGCCGCGGCAGTGGCGTGAGACCGGCGCAGGACAGCGCCATCACCTGCGCCGGCATGCTGCGGATCACTGCGCCCAGGTCGGCGCGGCGGCGGTAGAGCTGCTGGTGGATACGCACCTCGCCCAGCACACCGTCTGGCAGCGGCCCATGGACCGGCACCACGGTGCCCGGCTCGCCCACGCCGATCAGGCCCATCGGGCGCGCTGCACAGACCAGGAAGTACTCGGCGTCCAGGCGCAGGCTGCAATGCCCGTAGGCATGCGCCAGGCCGGCGCGGCCCAGCGCGCGGGCCGCCATGCGTACCTGGCGTTGCTGCGCCTGGCTGGCAATCGGCTGGCCGCTCATGCCTTGAACTCCGGGATATCGGGTTTCGAACCCCAGGCGCAGTACGACGACGATACGCCGGGGAACTGCCGTGGCTGGTGGCTGGAGTCGTCTTCGGCGCGGATGTGGCTGACCCCGGTGGAATACTCGTAGGTCATGCCGTCCGGCCCTTCGAAGTACAGGAACACCGCACCCGAAGTCGGATGCCGACCCGGGCCGAAGAGGATCTTGATGTTGCGCTCACGCAGGAAGTAGTACGCGCGCATCAGGTCGTCGATGCTCTCGACCTGGTGGTTGATGTGCTGCACCCCGGCGTGGCTGGAGGGGAACAGCGCGATCTTGTGATGCACCTCGTCGATGCGCAGCAGCGGCGCCTCACCGATGCGATCGCTGACCCGTGCGTTGGCCAGGCGGGTCCAGAAATCCTCGTCGCGGCGGGCGTCGGTGGTGCGCAGTCCGATATGGCTGAAGCCGGTGATGCCAGCGTCGCGGCTGGGGAAGTAGCGGCTACCGCTGGCGTGGGGGCGCAACACCAGTTCGATGTTGTTGCCGCTGGGGTCCTTGAAACGGATCAGCTCGTTGACGTGGCGCACCTCGGCGTCTTCACGCGAGCCGTGCACCACGCTGAAGGCATTGCGTTCGAGCAGCACGGCGGCGTGCTCCAGCTCGTCGCTGCTGGTGACCTCGAAGGCGGTTGTGGTTTCGCGCGGGTCACCCTCGTAGTAGCACAGGGTGTGATCGCGGCTGTCGGAGCGAAAATACACCGCACCGTTGGCCTCGCGGGCCACCTGCAGACCGAGGATCTGCGTCGCGTAGCGGCGTGCATCGTCCAGGTTGGCGGTACCCAGGCGCACGTAGCGGATATCGTGCAGGTTGATCATGGGTGGAGTCCCTTGGTTTTATTTTTGTCTGGACTCATCCTCGCAACCGGCGCTTAATCGCAGAAGCTAATTCTCTTTATTCGCACTATTTGATTTGGTTATAGAGATGCGCACCGACCTCAACCTGCTTCGCGTCCTTCTAGCCGTCTACGAAACCGGCAACGTCACCGCTGCGGCGAAACAGCTGGGCATCAGCCAGCCCGCCGCCAGCGCCGCCCTCGCCCGTCTGCGCCATTCGCTGCAGGATCCGCTGTTCATCCGCTCCGGTGCCGGCATGGAGGCCACGCCACGGGCCCAGGGCATCATCGAGCGCACCCGCGAAGTCATCGAAATCATCGACCGCGACATCCTCAGCAGCCCAACCTTCGACCCTGCCACCGCCGAAGACGAGTTCGTGTTCTGCCTGAGCGAGATCGGCGAGGTGGTGTTCCTGCCACCGTTGTTCCAGAAGCTGCGCCAGCTCGCGCCACGCATTCGCCTGCGCACGCTCAGCCTGGCACCCGATGCGCTCACCGACAGCCTGCATGACGGCAAGGTCGATGCCGTGCTGGGTTACTTCCCCGACCTCACGGCCCCCAACATCTATCAGCAACGGCTGTTCTCCCACGACCTCACCTGCATGCTGCGCCGCGGCCACCCACTGGCCCGCGAGCGCCTGGCGCTCGAGGATTTCGCCCGCATGGAGCACCTGCAGGTGCGCGACGGCAGCCGCCGCCAGGAAATGTTCGAGGCGCATCTGAACGAAGCGGGGATCAAGCGCAACATCGTGCTCGAGACCTCGCACTACATGAGCGTGCCCTCGATCATCGAGCAATCCGACCTGGTAGTGGTGCTGCCACGCACCGTGGCCAATCTGTACCTGGATACCGTGAACGTGCAGATCGTCGAGCCGCCGGTAGAGATCCCTTGCTACGACCTCAAGCAGTTCTGGCACGCACGCTTCCAGCAGGCGCCACGCAGTGTGTGGTTGCGCCGGGTGATCAGCGAGTTGTTTGCGCAGGGCTAATGTGGTGTTTCACAAATTCCTCTCCACGCTGAGCGAGACGTGGATCAAGTGCCAGGCACATACCCGCGTGAAGGATCTGGAGGAGTCGATTGACCACTACTTGTCCACTTACAACACCAACCCTCGACTGTTTCGCTGGTATCGAAAAGCCGAGGATATACTGGCGAGCGTCGGCTGGACAGTTGGGGCTTCAGCCCGAAAAATATGAGTGCTACTTGTGAAGCACCACACTAGCGCCATATCAAATAATCGATAAGAAATCCCGTATCATCTTCGCCAGCTTCCCTTACACTGCGAACCCTTACAAACAATATCGGAGCATTGTTGGTGGAGTGAATATCAACCTCGACCGTAGCATAACCAGAAGCAGGCAATGTATAACTTACCATCCGGCCTGAAGCGCCAAATAGTTCGACGTAGTGCCCAACAGTATGGAGATAGTGGTAGCCTACGGTCAGTGTTCTGGCTCTATTTCCCGCGGTGAATTTTATGATTGAACCATCTGCCATATGTAATGGGGCACTTGAATCGATCCACAGAGCCGTGCACTTATCACGCTTACAAGTTACAATTTCAGGAGTTATGATGACTCCAGTTACAGATGTCAAGGGGTTACCAACAACCAGTTGCTGAGCGGAAAAGCTCCTGAAGTCTTCCATTACTGTAATTGCTTTAAGCAAAACTATAGTTAAGTTAGGAAACTGCCTCGGAGTCAAATGATCGAATGCCACGCTGAGTTCTATCTCAAGGTTTGCCCCATCTTTGAATTTTTCCAATTCGGCGCGCAAAAGTGGCTTGTCAAGACCCGCTTTTTCTTCATCTTCTGTCACCGGTAAGTTTTGTGCGACGTAGAAAAAGTAAGCACTACCATTTTCCAACTCACCGCTGACTTTGATCCAGTAACGCTGCCCTTGGGCGATTAGCGGCCAGGGCTGGACCACGACTCTGGCATCACCAGCAAATGCCGCGAGATCAAGCGTTTTGTCCGGGGCTTCGGGCACGGTCGGCTCGTTCAGCTCGCCAACGGCCAATTCCCCCACCGCCAGCTCGAGCGGCTGGGACGATCTAGGCTGCCCATTTCGCAGCACGACATACACGATCGTGACACTTTTGCCCTGGCTGGCCGCCACCACGCTCACCGGCACGAGGAAATCGACGTAGCCAACGACGCTGCCGGCCTCCTGCGCGCTTTGCCAATTAGCGGCTGTAGCCCCCCCATCCCAGTCCACGACCAGAATATCGGTGGTTTGCATACCGTCATACCTCACCCGCACGGTCGCGCCTCTCAGGGCATCGATCGGGTCTAGCGGCCCTGTGCCGTTGTTGGCCGCCTCAAGCACCGTGGGTGCAATGAAAGATTCCTGTGCTTGGCGCGTGACCCGGAAGGTCAACGGTTCCGAAGTGGAAGCGGCAAGGGTGTGTGTAGGCTGTTCCATGGCGGAGTCCGTGGCGGGGAGATTTCAGCCGAGTGTGGGCGAATCATTGACGGGGCGGAACTGGCAAAAATACTAGGTGGTGTTTCACAATTTCCTCTCCACGCTGAGCGAGAAGTGGATCAAGCGCCAGGCACATACCCGCGTTAGCGACTCTGGCAAGGGCGCGCCCCGAGGGCTACCATGTGCAGCCTCTGGCGCGACCTTTTGCCGCGCCCTCGCCTGTAGCCTGAAAGCCGTCCCATGCCCTTCGAACTCACCGTAGAACCGCTTACCCTGCTGATCCTCGCCGCAGTGGCCTTCGTCGCCGGTTTCATCGATGCCATTGCCGGTGGCGGCGGCCTGCTCACCACCCCCGCCCTGCTCACCGCCGGCATGCCGCCGCACCTGGTGCTGGGCACCAACAAGCTCAGCTCGACCTTCGGCTCGGCCACCGCCGGATTCACCTACTACCGGCGCAAGCTGTTCCACCCGGCCCAGTGGCGCCTGGCGATCGTCGGCACCCTGAGTGGCGCGCTGATCGGCGCGGTGATCGCGCACTACATGCCCGCCGAATGGCTGAACAAGATGCTGCCGGTGATCGTCTTCGCCTGTGGCGTGTACCTGCTGTTCGGCGGCACCCCCAAGGCGCCGCTGGATGCCGATGCACCGATCAGGAAAAAATGGCAGTTCCCCCAGGGTTTCAGCCTAGGTTTCTACGATGGCGTAGCAGGCCCCGGCACGGGTGCGTTCTGGACGGTAAGCACACTGCTGCTCTACCCCATAGACCTGGTACGTGCCAGTGGTGTGGCGCGCAGCATGAACTTCGTCAGCAACATCGCGGCGCTGACGGTGTTCGTGATTTCCGGGCAAGTGGACTACATCGTCGGCCTGGCCATGGGCGTGTCGGTGATGATCGGTGCATTCTTCGGCGCCCGCACGGCGATCAGCGGCGGTAGCAAGTTCATTCGCCCGGTGTTCATCACCGTGGTGCTGGCGCTGACCGTGCGCCTGGCCTGGCAGCACTGGTTCGGCCAGGCCTGAGCGGCCCAGCCCTCATTTGGATTAACCACGATAACAACCCCGTCGTGGTTGCACGCGGAACAGCCCTGATCAGGTCGGCAGCACCGGCTCTGCCAGCCCCAGACGCCGCGCCACGTACAGGTCGATCAGGTAGCGGGCGATGGAGCGCCCAGCGGGCAATGGCGGCAGGTCGTGCACGTTGAACCACTGGGCATCCTCGATCTCGTCAGGCTGCATGACGATCTCGCCGCCGGCGTACTCGGCGTGGAAGCCCAGCATCATCGAATGTGGGAACGGCCAGCACTGGCTGCCCACGTACTGGATATTCTTGACCTGCACCGCCACTTCCTCGCGCACTTCGCGCACCAGGCAATCCTCCGCCGACTCGCCCGGTTCGGCAAACCCGGCCAGGGTGCTGTACACCCCGGTGACGAAGCGCGGCGAGCGCGCCAGCAGGATTTCGTCGCCACGGGTCACCAGCACGATCATGCTGGGCGAGATGCGCGGGTAGCTGCGCAGGTCGCAGGCCTGGCAATGCATCGCCCGCTCCCAGCAAATCTGCGTCATCGGCTGGCCGCAGCTGCCGCAGAAACGATGCTCGCGCGCCCAGGTGCCGATCTGTGCGGCGTAACCCAGCAGCTTGTAGGTGTCGAAGTCGCCTTCGAGCATGAACTGGCGCAGGCCGCGCCAGCTCATGCCCGGCAGTTCGCTGGCAGTGCGCAGCTCCAGGAGGAACACCGGTTCGCCGTCGAAATGACCGATACCGTGCTCGCAGAGCACGTCCAGCTCCTGGCGCTTGAGCCAGTCCCGCGGGAACAACGCACCGTTGTCGTCCACCAGGAACCCCGCAGGGCTGCGGGCGACGGCCAGGCCGCCAGCGGTCTGCGGGTCGAGTACTGCGGTAGTCCAGCGTGCTGACATGTTCGGATCCCTTCAAGCGCGTGCGCCGTCGGGAAGTCAGTCGGCGAACGTCGGTTTCTGTTTGTTCATGTGGGCCGCCACCGCGACCCGCAGGTCTTCTGACTGCAGCATGGCGGCGTTCCAGGTGGCGATGTACTGCAGGCCATCGTCGATACGATGGTCGCGCATGTAGCTGATCATTTCCTTGGTGCCGGCCACGGCGATGGGCGATTTTCCTGCAATTTCCCGGGCGATGGCAAAGACACCGTCGAGCAATGCAGCCTGGTCGTCATAGACCCGGTTGACCAGGCCGATGCGCAATGCCTCGGTGGCGTCGATCATACGCCCGGTGTAGGCCAGCTCACGCATCATGCCGTCGCCGATGATACGTGGCAAACGTTGCAGGGTGCCGACATCGGCGGCCATGCCCATGTCGATTTCCTTGATCGAGAACTGCGCATCAGCGCTGCAATAGCGCATATCGCAGGCCGACACCAGGTCGATGGCCCCGCCGATGCAATAGCCCTGAATCGCCGCCAGTACCGGCTTGCGGCACTTGTCGACGGCCGTGAACGAGCTTTGCAGGCGCAGGATGGTGCGGCGCAGCAGGCGCGCATTGCGGCCGGCTTCCTTGCCCATCTGGCCGGCCAGCGAGGCCAGCATCATCAGGTCGATCCCCGAGGAAAAATGCTTGCCCGCGCCGCTGACAACCACCGCCCGCACCGCCTCGGTGTCGTCGATCCACTGGAAGATCTCGACGATTTCCTCCCAGAAGGCCGCGTTCATCGCGTTGATTTTTTCCGGGCGATTGATCTGTACATGGGCGATGTTGTCGGTCAGTTCGACCTTGAACGCGGTGTACTCGGTCACGGGCGGCACTCCTGTGGAGGAAAGGGTTCACGCGCCGGACTATAACGCACCTGCATGGCCGTGCTTATGCCAAAGGCGGGACTGATCGCCGCTGGTAACGAATGGGCTGTCGATTCGCGTCTTGCCCGTTCGACCAATGTTCAGGCACCGCAGTGACCTATTCTTCCACTGCCCCGAACACCCCTCGCGAGGACATTCCCATGCGCACACTCATCGTTGCCGCGTTCGTCAGCCTGGACGGCGTCATGCAGGCCCCTGGCGGCCCGCAGGAAGACACCAGCCAAGGTTTCGGTTTTGGCGGCTGGCTCGTGCCCTATGCCGACGAGACCTTTGGCCAGGCCATGCAAGCGCTGTTCAGCCAGCCTTTCGAGCTGCTGCTGGGGCGGCGTACCTACGACATCTTTGCCGGCTACTGGCCCAAGGTAGACGCAGGCTCTGACAACGCGCCCATGGCCGAGCTGTTCAACACGGTGCCCAAGTACGTCGCCACCCACCACCCCGACAGCCTCGACTGGCAAAACAGCCGCGCCCTGGGCGCCGACGTGATCCAGGCCGTCCGTGCGCTCAAGCAGCAGGACGGCCCGGCACTGCTCACCCAAGGCAGCGCCGAACTGGTGCAGCAACTGTTGGCTGCCGGATTGGTGGACGAGCTGCGCCTGTTGATCAACCCGGTAATGCTCGGGCACGGCAAACGGCTGTTCGCAGACAACGCCCAACCGGCAGCGCTGAGCCTGGTGGAGTCCTTGAGCACGCCACGCGGGGTACTGCTCGCCCATTACCGGCGCAGTGGCGCGGTGCAGACCGGCAGCTTTGCCTGACACAGCGCCCAACGCGGGTTGTGCCCACCAGGATGTCGCGCCTTAGAATAGGCCGACACTCTCTGGAAGCATTTCATATGGACCTGCTGTTCCTGGGCACCAGCGCCGGAGCGCCCACCAAGGCGCGCAATGTCAGCGCAACGGCCGTCATCGACACGAGCGGCAGCGGCTGGTATCTGGTCGACTGCGGCGAGGCCACCCAGCACCAGCTCCTGCACACACCGTTATCGGTCCGCGACCTGCGCGCGATCTTCATCACCCACGTACATGGCGATCACTGCTTCGGCCTGCCCGGCCTGCTGGCCAGCGCCGGTATGTCCGGGCGCAGCGAGCCCCTCGAGCTGATCCTGCCAACTGCCCTGCACGACTGGGTGCGCCTGAGCCTTTCGGTCAGCGACACCTACCTGCCCTTCGAGCTGCGCCTGCACGCGGCCGAAACCTTCGGCACCTGGAGCAACACCAGCCTGCAGGTCAATGCGGTCGAGCTGTCCCATCGGGTGCCGAGCCGTGGCTATGTGTTCACCGAGATCAACCCCGAGCCCCGCCTGGACATCCAGCGCCTGGAGGCCGACGGCATCCCGCGCGGCCCGTTGTGGGGCGAACTGGCCAAGGGCATTGCCGTGGTTCACGAGGGCCGCGCACTCGATCCACGGCACTACCTGCGCGCCTCTCGGCCGGCGCGACGGATCATCGTCTGTGGCGACAACGATCGCCCCGAACTGTTGGCAGAGGTTGCCAAGGGCGCGGATGTACTGGTGCATGAAGCGACCTTCACCCAGCCACTGATCGAACGCACCGGAGTCAGCTTCGGACACAGCAGTGCCGAGGCGGTGGCGCGCTTCGCCCAGGCCGCCGGGGTGAAGAATCTCGTGCTCACGCACTTCAGCGCGCGCTACCAGGGCGATCCACGGCGCAGCCCGTGCATCGACGACATTCACGCCGAAGCCCAGGCCCACTTCAACGGCTGCTTGATCCTGGCGCGCGATCTTCAGCGTTATCACCTGGACCGAAACGGGCAGCTGGTACGCGAACAAAATACTTGAACGCGAAATTGCACTGAACCAACCGACCACCCGCGCGATCCTTCCCTAGGCGCAGCCAGCGTAAAAAATCGCTGGCTTTCATCGCCAACGACAAGGAGCCGCCATGACCACGACCGTCCACGACCCCTACCGGTGCACGCCCGGGCCGCTGCATGCGACCCTGCTGGCCGGCACCGTGCCGCTTTTTCTCGGGGCACTGATCAGCGACATCGCCTACTACCAGACCTTCCAGATCCAGTGGAGCAATTTCGCCGCCTGGCTGATCGCCGGAGGCCTGCTGTTCTGCGGCCTGGCCGTGCTGTTCGCACTGGCCAACCTGGTGCGCGCCGAGCGCAAGGCCGGTCGCCCGGTGCTGTACGTGCTGCTGTTGCTGGTGACCTGGCTGCTGGGGCTAGTCAACGCCTTCGAACACGCCAAGGACGCCTGGGCGGTCATGCCCTCAGGGCTGGTACTGTCGGTGATCGTCAGCGTGCTGGCCTGCATCGCCACCTGGGTCGGCCTGACCAACCTGCGCTCGGGAGGTGCAGCATGAAGACACCTCTTGCGCTGTCGATCCTGAGCATGAGCCTGCTGCTGGCCGCCTGCGGTGGTGAAGGCGAGGCCACCCAGGCCCGCGGCCCCGACCCGAAACTTCCGGCCCCCGAACGTGGCCTGCTGCCAAGCATGAAGATCGCCGAACCCGCACTGTGGGGCGAGCAGAAACCCAAGGTGCCGGAGGGCTACAGCATCACGGCCATCGCCACCGACCTGAAGATCCCGCGCCAGACGCTGATCCTGCCCAACGGCGACATCATCGTGGCAGAAGGCCGGGGCGGCAATGCCGCCAAGCTCAAGCCCAAGGACGTGATCGCCAGCCAGATCAAGGCCAAGGGCAACACCCAGGTCAAAAGCGGCAATCGCCTGACCCTGCTGCGCGATGCCGATGGCGACGGCCGCTACGAAGTGCAGACGGTGTTCGCCGACAACCTCAACGCCCCCTACGGCCTGGCGTTTGCGGATGGCAAGTTGTACGTGGCCAACCAGGACGCACTGGTGCGCTTCGACTACACCGAAGGCCAGACCAAGGCCGACGGCCCGCCGACCACGCTCACCGAGCTGCCCTCGGCGATCAACCACCACTGGACCAAGGCGCTGACCATCAGCGAGGACGGGCGCTACCTGTACGTGGGCATCGGCTCGAACAGCAACATCACCGAGCGTGGCATGGAAGTGGAGATCGACCGCGCGATGGTCTGGCAGATCGACGCCCAGACCGGCGCCCACAAGCCCTACGCGACCGGCCTGCGCAACCCCACGGCGCTGACCATCCAGCCTGATTCGGGGCAACTGTGGGCGGTGGTCAACGAACGTGACGAGCTGGGGCCGGACCTGGTGCCGGACTACCTGACCTCAGTGCGCGAGGGGGCGTTCTACGGTTGGCCCTGGAGCTACTGGGGGCAGAACGTCGATACTCGTGCCCAACCACAGAACCCGGAGAAGGTCGCCGCGGCGATCAAGCCGGACTACAGCCTGGGTTCGCACGTCGCCGCACTGGGCGTGGATTTCTCCCTGCCGGCGATGGGCGAAAAGTTCGCCAACGGTGTGTTCGTGGGTGAACACGGCAGTTGGAACCGACCGAACCCTGTCGGCTACAAGGTGATCTTCGTGCCGTTCAGCAACGGCAAGCCAGCGGGCGAGCCAATCGACTTCGCCACCGGCTTCCGCGGTGACGACGGCAAGACCCGCGGCCGCCCGGTGGGGGTAACGGTGGATCCGAAGGGTGCGCTGATCATCGCCGACGACCTGGCCAACACCATCTGGCGAGTGACGCGCAACCAGTGAGCCAAGGGCAATTGCGGTGAAATGCCCTGATCGCTGAAGCCAACCCGAGCCCACAGGCATGCTGAATACCTGTGGGTTCGGTGCTCCAACAAGCGCGCCTACACGCGCCGTGCCGAGAGCGCCAGCCCTACCCCGCCCAGCACCACCACCGAGGCCACCAGCAAGCGCAGCGACAGCGTTTCGCCCAACAGCCACACCCCGCCCAGCGAAGCGATCACTGGCACACTCAACTGCATGGTCGCCGCCTGCTGTGCGCTGACCTGCCTGACCACGCCATACCACACCGCATACCCCGCCCCCGATGCCAGTACACCTGAGGCCAGTGCATAGAGCACTCCACTCGTCCCCACCACCGGCCCATCGCCAACCACCAGCCCCGCAGCCAGCAACAGCAGCAACGGCAAGCTGAAGAGAAAATTGCCCGCCGTATCGGCCAAGGGCCGCAACGACCCCTTGCCCAGCAGCGAATACGCGCCCCAGGCCACTCCCGCCAACGCCATCACCAGCGAACTCGCCAAAGGCGGCGCTGCAGCCCCCGGCAACAGCAGCAGCACCAACCCGGCAAAGGCCATCAACATGCCTCCCATCACCCGCCCGCTGAAACGCTCGCCACGAATCCAGGCGTACAGGAACATGGTCATCTGCACCGCGCCGAACAGCACCAAGGCCCCTACCCCAGCACCCAGCTGCACATAGGCCACCGAGAACAGCCAGGCATACAGGAACAGCGCCAGACCGCCCTTCCAACTGCCACCCAGGCCCTGGCGGGGTGCGCGCAGGCGCAGCAGAATCAGCAGGAAAG
>NZ_JAYFUI010000055.1:0-28675 GCF_034961125.1 Pseudomonas machongensis
GTGCCAATCGCCTGCCGCAGGTCGGGCGCCTGGCCAGCCATGCCAACGTCTATTACGCCCAGGCCTACTCCGGCCACGGCCTGAACGCCACGCACCTGGCCGGACGCCTGCTGGGCGAGGCCATCAGCGGCCAGCAGACGGGGCGCTTCGACCTGTTCGCCAAGGTAGCGCACGCGACCTTCCCTGGCGGCAAGCACCTGCGCTCGCCGCTGCTGGCGCTGGGGATGCTCTGGTACCGGCTCAAGGAGCTGCTCTGATCACGCTCGCCAGAATGGCTTGCACCCTTCCTCCCGAGCCTGCTGGCGGCTGATGCCGATATCCAGCAACTGGTGATCGCTCAACTCGCGCAGCACCCTGCGCGAGCGCCAGCGATGCACCATCAGCCCCAGGCGACCCAAGCCCACAGGAGCACTGGAAACCTTGGGCCACTGCCCTGCGCGCAGTTCTTCCGCCAACAGTTGCAGCCGTACATCGCTCAAGCCGTTCATCGCCATGTCTCCTGATTGCCTCGAAAGCTGGAGAAAGCATGCGCTCGGCAGACATGCACGATACAGATTCAACACAGGGTTATTATTTCCATACAGAATTGGCACAGCGGCCGCTGAATGCAGTATTTTTGGCCAATCTGTATCGCTCACCTTGCCCCGCGTGTTCAGGAGTATGCCGTGACCCTCTACATGAACCTCGCCGAATTGCTCGGTGCCCGGATCGAACAAGGCCTGTATCGTCCCGGCGAACGGCTGCCGTCGGTGCGCTCATTGAGCCTGGAACACGGCGTCAGCCTGAGCACCGTACAGCAGGCCTATCGCCAGCTGGAGGACAACGGCCTGGTGGCTCCGCGCCCCAAGTCCGGCTACTTCGTCACGGAAAATCGCAGCCTGCCGGCCCTGCCCGCCATCAGCCGCCCCGCCCAACGCCCTGTGGATATTTCCCAGTGGGAACAAGTGCTCGAATTGGTACGTGCCAGCCCTCACCCCGACGTGATCCAGCTCGGCCGCGGCATGCCCGACATCGAGAGCCCGACGCTCAAGCCCCTGCTGCGCAGCCTTGCCCAGCTCAGCCGGCGCCTGGACATGCCAGGGCTGTACTACGACAACATCCACGGCAACGAAGCCCTGCGTGAACAGATCGCCCGCCTGACGCTCGACTCAGGTTGCAACCTCGGGCCAGGCGACCTAGTGGTGACCACTGGTTGTCACGAAGCGCTGTCGACCAGCATCCGCGCAGTGTGCGAGCCGGGCGACATCGTCGCGGTGGATTCGCCCAGCTTCCACGGCGCCATGCAGACGCTCAAGGGCCTGGGCATGAAGGCGCTGGAGATCCCCACGGACCCGACCACCGGCATCAGCCTGGAGGCGCTGGAACTGGCGCTGGAGCAATGGCCGATCAAGCTCATCCAGATCACCCCCAGTTGCAACAACCCGCTGGGCTACATCATGCCCGAGGCGCGCAAGAAGGCCCTGCTGACCCTGGCCCAGCGCTACGACGTGGCGATTCTCGAAGACGATGTGTACGGCGACCTGGCCTACACCTACCCACGCCCACGCACCATCAAATCGTTCGACGAGGATGGTCGCGTACTGCTCTGCAGCTCGTTCTCCAAGACCCTGGCCCCAGGCCTGCGGGTCGGCTGGGTGGCGCCCGGGCGCTATCTGGAGCGGGTGCTGCACATGAAATACATCAGTACCGGCAGCACGGCCTGCCAGCCCCAGTTGGCGATCGCCGACTTCATCGCCGAAGGCCACTATCAGCCGCACCTGCGCCGAGTCCGGGCGCAGTACCAGCGCGCCCGCGACCAGATGAGCGACTGGGTGACCCGCTACTTCCCGCCCGGCACCCGCGCCAGCCGGCCCCAGGGTGGCTTCATGCTGTGGGTGGAACTGCCCGAGAGCTTCGACACCCTGCGGCTCAACCGTGCGCTACTGGAACAGGGCGTACAGATCGCCGTCGGCAGCATTTTTTCGGCGTCGGGCAAGTACCGGCACTGTCTGCGCATGAATTTCGCCACCCGCGCCACCCCGGAAATCGAGGCGGCGGTACGCAAGGTAGGTGAAACTGCCTATCGCCTACTGGCGCAGGACAGTGACGCCGGGTAACTTTGCAGCGCTTTGCACGGTCCAACCTTCCAGTGACCTGTCGTACAGGACGATTCGCCTTTGAGACTCCAGCGGGCTCTGCCCCTCCTGCTGGCGCTGCTGCTCGGCCTGAGCGGCTGCGCCAGCGTCGATGCACCTCGCGACGTGAGCCAGGCGCTGCCGGCCAACGACTCGGCGTTCGGCCGCTCAGTCCAGCGTCAGGCCGCGCCCTATGAGGGGCGCTCCGGCTTTCGCCTGCTACCGAACAGCAACGAAGCCTTCCGCGCCCGCGCCGAGCTCATCCGCAACGCCCAGACCAGCATCGACCTGCAGTACTACATCGTCCACGATGGCCTGAGCACCCGCGCCCTGGTGCACGAGCTGCTGCGCGCCGCCGACCGCGGCGTGCGGGTGCGCATCCTGCTCGACGACACCACCAGCGATGGCCTGGACAGCCTGATCGGCACCCTCGCCGCCCACCCTCATATCCAGATCCGCGTGTTCAACCCGCTGCACCTGGGCCGCAGCACCGGCCTGACGCGTGCCATGGGGCGGCTGTTCAACCTGTCGCTGCAGCACCGGCGCATGCACAACAAGCTGTTCCTGGTCGACAACAGTATGGCCATCGTCGGCGGCCGCAACCTGGGTGACGAGTACTTCGACGCCGAGCCCAACCTGAACTTCACCGACATCGACCTGCTGGGTGTAGGGCCTGTGGCCGAGCAACTCGGGCACAGCTTCGACCAGTACTGGAACAGCGCCCTGAGTCGGCCGATCGGCGACTTCCTGTGGAGCACGCCGGACGCCAGCGACCTGCGCGCTAGTCGCCAGCGCCTGGAAACCTGGCTGGCGCAGGCCAGGGTGCAGCGCAAGGCGCTGTACGACCGACTTATGGCCTATCAGACCGCGCCACGCCTGGACATCTGGCGTAACGAGCTGATCTGGGCACACAGCCAGGCGCTGTGGGATGCGCCGAGCAAGGTGCTGGCCCGCGGCGAGCCCGACCCACAGTTGCTGATGACCCAGCAACTGGCGCCGGACCTGAAGAACGTACACCGCGAGCTGATCCTGGTCTCGGCCTACTTCGTGCCGGGCGAGCCAGGCCTGCTGTACCTCACCAGCCGCGCCGACGCCGGCACCTCGGTCAAGCTGCTGACCAACTCGCTCGAAGCCACCGATGTGCCGGCCGTGCACGGCGGCTATGCGCCCTATCGCCGTGCCCTGCTCGAACATGGCGTGGAGCTGTTCGAGCTGCGTCGCCAGCCCGGCGACCCGAGCGCCGCGCGCGGCGTCCTCAGCTTCAAGGGCCAGTCCGACTCGAGCCTGCACAGCAAGGCAATGGTCTTCGACCGGCGCAAGACCTTCATTGGCTCCTTCAACTTCGATCCCCGCTCGGTGCTGTGGAACACCGAGGTCGGGGTGATGGTCGACAGCCCCGAGTTGGCCGAGTACACCCGCGCGCTGGCCGAACAGGGCATGGCGCCGGCCTTGAGCTATCAACCGAAGCTGGTGGACGGGAAGATGGTCTGGGTGACCGAGGACAATGGCCAAGTGCATACCCTGACCGCTGAGCCGGGCGGGATATGGCGCCGGTTCAATGCCTGGGTGGCCAAGGCGGTGGGATTGGAGAAGATGCTCTAGCAGCCGGGCCGCGCGAGTGCGGCCCGGCTATTTCATGCGGAGGCGGGCTCGAACGCACCGGGACGCCGGGTCAGCAGCACCAGCCCCGCAGCCCCTGCAGCCATCAGGAACAGCAAGGCATGCCCACTGACCCACTGGCTCCCTGCCCCGGCCAGCAAAGGCCCGAGCAAACAACCGATACCCCACAATTGCGCCACATGGGCGTTGGCACGCACCAATGCGTCATCGCGATAACGCTCGCCGATCAGGATCAGCGACAGGGTGAACAAGCCCCCCGCGCTCGCACCGAACAGTACCCACAGCGGCCACACCGCCGGGGTGTGCAACAGCAGCGGAATCGCCAGGCTCGAACCCAGCAGACTCACCGCACAGCCACTGAACAAGGCTTGCCGGGACATGCGATCGGCAAGGGCGCCGATCGGCAACTGCAGCACGGCATCGCCGACCACGACGGTGCTGACCATGAACAACGCCACTTCGGCGGTGAAGCCCTGCTGCAACACATACACCGGCAGAAGCGTCAGGATCATCGCCTCGAATGCCGCGAACAACGCAATGGCCCAGGCAATGACCGGCAAGCGTCGGCAGAAGGCGAACAAGTCGCTGAAGGTCACGCTGCACGCCTCGGTCGACGGCGCACCACCGCGGCCAAGCAAGAGCAAGGGTGCGAGCAACAGCAGGCCGCTGGCGGCCCAGAAACCGAAATCATCTTCCGAGCCGAGAAAGCCCAGCACCAGCGGCCCGGCCAGCTGGCTCAGGGCATAGCTGCTGCCATACAGCGCCACCAGCCGTCCGCGCCACTGCTCGACCACCAACTGGTTGATCCAACTTTCGCCGAGGATGAACACCACCGTCAGTGACATGCCGATCAGCAGGCGTAGCGCCAGCCACAGCGGATAGCTGGGCAACACTGCCACCAACACGATCGACAACGCACCGCCCCACAGGCACAGGCGCATCGCCGATGGCACGCCGACCCAACCCGCCAGGCGGCTGGCCAGGCTCGCGCCGAGCAGTACGCCGATTGCCGGCATCGCCGCCATCACACCAATGGCGAACCCGCCGTAGCCCCAGCCTTCCAGGCGCAGGGATACCAGCGGCATGCTCACGCCGAGCGCAAGCCCGACACTGAGCACCGACGCCAGCACGGCAAAGTAGGTTCCCCAACGCATTGCAGACTCCCAGGTAAATTTGTTCAGGCCCATTCGCGGGCAAGCCCGCTCCCACAGGTACGCCGCCGCTTGCAAGGACAGCGCCGGGCCTGTGGGAGCGGGCTTGCCCGCGAAGAAGACTACCGGATCACAACTTGATCCAGGTCGCCTTCAGCTCGGTGTACTTCTCCAGTGCATGCAGCGACTTGTCACGGCCGTTGCCCGACTGCTTGAAGCCGCCGAACGGTGCGGTCATGTCGCCGCCGTCGTACTGGTTGACCCACACGCTGCCGGCACGCACGGCGCGGGCAGTCTTGTGCGCCTTGGAGATATCGGCGGTCCAGATGCCAGCTGCCAGGCCATACGGGGTATCGTTGGCGATGGCGATGGCCTCTTCGGCGGTGTCGAAGGCGATCACCGACAGCACCGGGCCGAAGATTTCTTCCTGGGCGATCTTCATGGCGTTGGTCACACCGTCGAAGATGGTCGGCTCGACGTAGGTGCCGCCGGTCTCTTCGAGAATGCGTTTGCCACCGGCCAGCAGCTTGGCGCCGTCCTGATGACCGGCGTCGATGTACGACAGCACGGTGTTCATCTGCTGGGTATCGACCAGCGCACCGACCGTGGTGGCCGGATCCAATGGGTTGCCGGGCTTCCAGGCCTTGAGGGCCTCGACCACCAGCGGCAGGAACTTGTCCTTGATCGAGCGCTCGACCAGCAGACGCGAGCCAGCGGTGCAGACCTCGCCCTGGTTGAAGGCGATGGCGCTGGCAGCGGCTTCGGCGGCGGCCTGCAGGTCAGGGGCGTCGGCGAAGACGATGTTCGGGCTCTTGCCACCGGCTTCCAGCCAGATGCGCTTCATGTTCGATTCGCCCGCGTACACCATCAGTTGCTTGGCGATCTTGGTAGAACCGGTGAACACCAGGGTATCGACATCCATGTGCAGGGCCAGGGCCTTGCCGACGGTGTGGCCATAGCCAGGCAGCACGTTCAGCACGCCTGCCGGGATGCCGGCCTCGATGGCCAGTTGGGCGATGCGGATGGCGGTCAGCGGGGACTTCTCGGAAGGCTTGAGCACCACCGAGTTGCCGGTGGCCAGCGCCGGGCCGAGTTTCCAGCAGGCCATCAACAGCGGGAAGTTCCATGGGACGATGGCACCCACGACGCCTACCGGCTCACGGGTCACCAGGCCCAGTTGGTCGTGCGGGGTCGGTGCGACCTCGTCGTAGACCTTGTCGATGGCTTCGGCAGTCCAGTGGATGGCCTGGGCAGCACCCGGGATATCGATGGTGGAGGAGTCGCCGATCGGCTTGCCCATATCCAGGGTTTCCAGCAGCGCCAGTTCCTCGACATGCTTGCGCAGCAGGTCGGCGAAGCGGATCAGCTTGGCCTTGCGCTTGGCAGGAGCCAGTTGCGACCAGACGCCAGAGTCGAAGGTGGCGCGAGCGTTTTCCACGGCGCGGTTGGCGTCGGCCAGGTCACAACTGGCAACCTTGGCCAGGAAACGTCCGTCGACTGGGCTCAGGCACTCGAAGGTTTCGCCGGAGGCGGCGTCGGTGTATTCGCCGTTGATGAAGGCGCGGCCTTCGATCTTCAGTTGCTGGGCACGCTGTTCCCAATCCGCACGAGTCAGGGTGGTCATACGAAACTCCTCCTCTTGTTAAGGTGCAGCCCCGTATTGAGGACTCACGGGCACTGTCAGAAATTCTGGCCGGGCGACAAGCGCACACGGGCATCCGACACCCTAAACCAGGCCGGTTAAACTATCAATATATTTGACACGAATGGCTTAAAAGCCTACTGATGTGCATTTTATTAAACAACAACAGGGTATCCAGCATGAGCATCGACAGCATCATCGACTTCGCCCAGGTCCTTACCGAAGCCGAGCGCTATCGCCCGGCGGCCGAGAAAATCCTCAAGGGCGAGCCGGATCAGGCGGTTTACAACCACTATTCGAGCCCCTGCGGGCAGTTTGCCGCGGGCGTCTGGGAGGGTGAGGTCGGCCAGTGGACGGTGAATTACACCGAGCACGAGTATTGCGAGATCGTCCAGGGCGTATCGGTGCTGCGCGACCAGGACGGCGGCGCCAAAACCCTGCGGGCAGGCGACCGTTTCGTCATTCCGGCCGGCTTCAAGGGTACCTGGGAAGTGCTGGAGGCGTGCCGCAAGATCTATGTGATGTTCGAGCAGAAGTGATGGCGACACATATGTAAAGCCTGGCCTGGATGCACGCACCCAAAATGGGTGATGTCCACTTCGGACATCACCCAAGGAGCATCCCGCATGACCATCGACATCCTCTGCCCAGCACGCCACGTGATCGGTACTCGCTACGTTGAAAGCGTGAAGCCCTACATCCTGGAACTGACCGGCCTGGCCGCGGCCGCAGGCCCGCAGGACATCACCACTCGCGAGATCAGGACCGACCGCGTGATGATCGGCGTCGACGTGCAGGGTTTCATCAATGGCTTGATCATTTCCTGATCCCGGCCATTTGAGTCAGGCATAAAAAAACCCGCCTTCTTGCGAAGGCGGGTTTTTTTGGTTGCCGGATCAATTACTTGATCTTGGCTTCCTTGTACACCACGTGCTTGCGGACGACCGGATCGTATTTCTTGATCTCGATCTTGTCCGGAGTGGTGCGCTTGTTCTTGTCGGTGGTGTAGAAGTGGCCGGTACCGGCACTCGAAACCAGACGGATCAATTCACGCATGATGTTCTCCCTTAAACCTTGGCGCCAGCTTTACGGATGTCGACCAGAACGGCATCGATGCCGCGCTTGTCGATGATACGCATGCCTTTGGCGGAAACGCGCAGACGCACGAAACGATTCTCGGATTCAACCCAGAAACGGTGGTGCTGCAGGTTTGGCAGGAAACGACGACGGGTTTTGTTGTTTGCGTGGGAAATGTTGTTCCCGGTTACCGGACCCTTACCGGTAACTTGACAGACTCTCGACATGCCTCAGCCCTCTAAAACCACATGCCCAACCCGGCATGGGTTGGCCGCTTAATCTCTCAGTCTATGGCGCCAAGGCGCCGTGTTTCCGGGGGTCTTATCGAACCGGCTCAGATGAGCGACAGACCGAGCCCCTAGAAAAGAGCGCTGCTTTATACCAGAAAGGGTCGGCCACAACAACAGAAGATGCACATTCCGATCGGGCCGATCGCGCCCGGCCAGCATAGCGACAAGGCCCGCGCACTGTCGACCGCTCGTCGCCGCGCAGCATAAAAATCAGGTGGTCATTTCCCGACTGGCGCACTAGGGTAGGACGTTTCCGCCTCCAGACTGCACTGGCAGATGGGCCCCTGACCAGCCGAGGATCCACCATGCGCGTCGCCGCCCTTTCCGTTCTATTCACTTCCCTGCTCGCCGCAGGCATTGCCCAGGCAGCTCCGCTGTCGGTGTGCACCGAGGCCAGCCCGGAAGGTTTCGACGTGGTTCAGTACAACTCGCTGACCACTACCAACGCCTCGGCCGACGTGCTGATGAACCGCCTGGTCGAGTTCGACGCGGCCCAGGGCAAGGTGGTGCCGAGCCTTGCACAAAGCTGGACGGTCTCCAAAGACGGCCTGGTCTATGACTTCACGTTGCGCGGCGGCGTGAAATTCCACAGCACCGACTACTTCAAGCCGACCCGCGAACTGGACGCCGACGACGTGTTGTTCAGCTTCCAGCGCATGCTCTACCCCGCCCATGCCTGGCACAAGACCGCACCCGGCGGTTATCCGCATGCCCAGTCGCTGCAGCTGGGCAACCTGATCAAGTCGATCGACGCGCCCGATCCACAGAGCGTGCGCTTTACCCTCACCCATCCGGACGCGACCTTCCTGGCCACCCTGAGCATGGGCTTCGCCTCGATCTACTCGGCCGAGTATGCCGACAAGCTGCTCAAGGCCGGCACGCCCGAGAAGCTCAATAGCCAGCCCATCGGCACCGGCCCGTTCGTCTTCCAGCGCTTCCAGAAGGACGCCCTGGTGCGTTATCGCGCCAACCCCGACTACTTCGGCGGCAAGCCTGCGGTCGACCCGCTGGTGTTCGCCATCACCACCGACCCGAACGTGCGCCTGCAGAAGCTCAAGCGCAACGAATGCCAGGTAGCCCTGTCGCCCAAGCCGCTGGACATCGCCGAAGCCGCGAAGAACGACAAGCTGAAGGTAGCCTCCACCCCGGCCTTCATGACCGCCTTCGTGGCCATCAACAGCGAGCACCCGCCGCTGGACAAACCCGAAGTGCGCCAGGCGATCAACCTCGCCTTCGACAAACCGGCCTACCTCAAGGCCGTGTTCGATGACACCGCCATCGCCGCCAACGGCCCCTACCCGCCCAATACCTGGAGTTACGCCAAGGACCTGCCCGGCTACGCGCTGGACCTGAAGAAGGCCAAGGCGTTGCTGACCAAGGCCGGCCTGGCCGACGGCTTCAGCACCACGATCTGGACCCGGCCGTCGGGCAGCCTGCTCAACCCCAACCCTAGCCTCGGCGCACAAATGCTCCAGGCCGACCTGGCGAAAATCGGCATCAAGGCCGAGATCCGTGTGATCGAATGGGGCGAGCTGATCCGCCGCGCCAAGGCCGGTGAACATGACCTGCTGTTCATGGGCTGGGCGGGCGATAACGGCGACCCGGACAACTTCCTCAGCCCGCAATTCTCGTGCGCGGCGGTCAAGTCCGGGACCAACTTCGCGCGTTTCTGCGACAGCCGTCTCGACCAGTTGATCAACGCCGGACGCACCACCAACGACCAGAGCGTGCGCAGCCGTCTGTACCAGCAGGCGCAGACGCTGATCCAACAACAGGCGCTGTGGCTGCCGTTGGCGCACCCGACCGCCTCGACCCTGCTGAGCAAGGGCGTCGAGGGCTATCAGGTGAGCCCATTCGGGCGGGTGGACTTCAGCAAGGTGTCGGTGGAGCGCTGACTGGCATTCGGTGTCGGCCTTTTCGCCGCTGCGATTTACCCGCGAAAAGGCCGGCACTGCCTCCATTACGCCCCGATCCAACCCTGTTCCACCATCGACAACGGCTCGCCATCGCCGACGATCACGTGATCGAGCACACGCACATCGATCAGCGCCAGCGCCTGCTTCAACGTGCGCGTCAGGTGAACATCGTCCTGGCTCGGCGCGCTGTTGCCCGACGGGTGGTTGTGACAGATGATCAACGCCGCCGCGTTATGCAGCAGCGACCGGCGCACCACCTCACGCGGATAGATGCTTGCCCGGTCTATCGTGCCGCGAAACAGGATCTCGAACGCCACGGGCCGGTGCCGGGTGTCCAGGAACAGGCAGCCGAACACCTCGCACCGCTCATGGCGCAGCATCGACTTCAGGTAGCGCCGCACCGCAGCAGGGCTTTCCAACGCCGGCGCGCGTTCGATGGTTTCGTCCAGGTAGCGTCGTCCGATCTCCAGCAGTGCCTGCAATTGCGCGTACTTCACCGGCCCGATGCCCGGCTCGCGCAGCAGCGCGGCGCGGTCGGCCTCGAGAAACGCCCGCAACCCGCCAAAGCGCTTGAGCAGGCTGCGCGCCAGGTCGACCACGTTGCGCCCGGCAACGCCCGAGCCCAACAGCACTGCCAACAACTCCCCATCCGACAGCACCTGCGCCCCACGCGCCAGCAACTTCTCCCTCGGCCGCTCGTCCAGCGGCCATTCCCTGATGTTCATACCCCTCCTTGCGTTGTACTGCGGCGCCTTCAAGCCCTGTGTTAATCTATTTCGCCTCGTTAAATGCGACGTTCTGCCGCAGGCAATTTCAAACGTCGCCGCCCGCTTTCACTGGAAAAAGGCAAGCCTATGCAGCGGCTGTATCGCAAGCGCATCGTTCTCGGCGTGGGTGGCGGCATTGCCGCCTACAAGAGCGCCGAGCTGATTCGCCGACTCCTGGAACACGGCGCGCAGGTGCGTGTCGTCATGACCCGCGGGGGCGCCGAGTTCATCACTCCGCTGACCCTGCAGGCGCTCTCCGGCCACCCGGTGCACATGGACCTGCTCGACCCTGCCGCCGAGGCTGCAATGGGTCATATCGAACTGGCCAAGTGGGCCGACCTGGTGCTGATCGCCCCGGCCACTGCCGACCTGATGGCGCGCATGGCCCAGGGCATGGCCGATGACCTGCTGACCACGCTGGTGCTGGCCACCGACGCCACCGTCGCCGTCGCCCCGGCCATGAACCAGGCCATGTGGCGCGACCCGGCCACCCAGGACAACCTCGAGCTGCTCAAGCGCCGTGGCATCCAGGTATTCGGCCCGGCCTCCGGCAGCCAGGCCTGTGGCGACGTCGGCCTGGGCCGCATGCTCGAAGCCACCGATCTTGCCTGGTGCGCCGCCGAGAGCTTCAAGCGCCAGGCCCTGACCGGCAAGCACGTGCTGATCACCGCCGGCCCGACCCAGGAAAACATCGATCCGGTGCGCTACATCACCAATCATAGTTCCGGGAAGATGGGCTTTGCCCTGGCCGAAGCGGCCGCCGAAGCCGGGGCCCGGGTGACCCTCGTCACCGGCCCCGTGCACCTGCAGACCCCCGACCGGGTCAACCGCATCGACGTGGTGAGCGCGCGGGACATGCTCGCGGCCTGTGAAGCAGCCATGCCGTGCGACTTGTTCATCGCCTCGGCAGCAGTCGCGGACTACCGTCCCGAGGTGGTCGCCCCGCAAAAGCTCAAGAAAGACCCTACGACCGGCGACGGCATGCTGCTGCAGATGGTGCGCAATCCGGATATCCTTGCCACCCTCGCTGGCCGTGCCGACCGCCCGTTCAGCGTCGGTTTCGCAGCCGAGACCGAGCACCTGCTCGATTACGCAACGCGCAAGCTCAAGGACAAGAACCTCGACCTGATCGTCGCCAATGATGTGGCCAACCCCAGCATCGGCTTCAACAGCGAGGAAAACGCCCTGACCGTAATCGACCGCCAGCAGCACCAGACCCTCTTCGCGCAGACCAGCAAGGGCAAGATCGCCCGGCAACTGGTCGCCTTCATCGCCGAACGGCTCAATCAGGTTCAATAAGTTCCATGCACGCTCTTCAAGCCAAGATCCTCGACCCACGCCTGGGTACCGAATTCCCCCTGCCGCAATACGCCACCCCCGGCTCCGCCGGCCTGGACCTGCGCGCCCTGCTCAAGGAAGACACCGTCCTCGAGCCGGGCCAGACCCTGCTGATCCCCACCGGCCTGTCGATCTACATCGGCGATCCAGGCCTGGCAGCGATGATCCTGCCGCGCTCGGGCCTTGGTCATAAGCACGGCGTAGTGCTGGGCAACCTGGTCGGCCTGATCGACTCGGACTACCAGGGCGAGCTCATGGTCTCGTGCTGGAACCGCGGCAACACGCCGTTCACCATCAGCATCGGCGAGCGCATCGCCCAGCTGATCCTGGTACCGGTGGTGCAGGCGCATTTCGACATCGTCGAAGCCTTCGACGAAACCCAGCGTGGCAGCGGCGGCTTCGGTCATTCCGGGACCCGCTGAGCCGACCGTCGGGGCCATGGACGGCGAACTCTCGGGGCTATCTACCGTCCAAGCGTTCAGTTTGCGCTTACCCAGAAGCCTCTGACCCTTGGAGTCCCCAGAGATGAACGACATGGCCCAGCTGGTACCCGCATTGCCAGACAGCATCTTCCGCGCCTATGACATTCGCGGCATCGTCGGCAAGACGCTGCACGCCGAAACCGCCTACTGGATCGGCCGCGCCATCGGCGCCCAGACCCTGGCCCAGGGCGAGCCGAAAATTTCCGTAGGCCGCGACGGCCGCCTCTCTGGCCCGATGCTGGTCGAGCAGTTGATCAAGGGCCTGGCCGATGCCGGTTGCCAGGTCAGCGACGTCGGCCTGGTGCCCACCCCCGCGCTGTACTACGCCGCCAATGTGCTGGCCGGTACTTCGGGGGTGATGCTCACCGGCAGCCACAACCCATCGGACTACAACGGCTTCAAGATCGTCATCGCTGGCGACACCCTCGCCAACGAGCAGATCCAGGCCCTGCTGACCCGCCTCAAGACCAACGACGTACCGCGCGGCGAAGGCCACGTGGAGAAGGTCGAGATTCTCGAGCGCTACTATCAGCAGATCACCGGCGACGTGAAGCTGTCGAAAAAGCTCAAGGTCGTGGTCGACTGCGGCAACGGCGCCGCCGGGGTGATCGCCCCGCAACTGATCGAGGCCCTCGGCTGCGAAGTGATCCCGCTGTTCTGCGAAGTCGACGGCAACTTCCCCAACCACCACCCGGATCCGGGCAAGCCGGAGAACCTCGAAGACCTGATCGCCAAGGTCAGGGAAACCGGCGCCGACATCGGCCTGGCCTTCGACGGCGACGGTGACCGCGTGGGCGTGGTCACCAACACCGGCAGCATCGTCTACCCCGACCGCCTGCTGATGCTCTTCGCCCAGGACGTGCTGTCGCGCAACCCCGGCGCCGAGATCATCTTCGACGTCAAATGCACCCGTCGCCTGACTCCACTGATCGAACAGCACGGCGGCCGCGCCCTGATGTGGAAGACCGGTCATTCGTTGATCAAGAAGAAGATGAAACTGACCGGCTCGCTGCTGGCCGGCGAGATGAGCGGACACATCTTCATCAAGGAACGCTGGTACGGTTTCGACGACGGCATCTACAGTGCCGCGCGCCTGCTGGAAATCCTCAGCAAGGCCGACCAGGATGCCGAAAGCCTGTTCGCCGCGTTCCCGAACGATATTTCCACACCGGAAATCAACATCGATGTGACCGACGAGAGTAAATTCAGCATCATTGATGCACTGCAACGCGACGCCGACTGGGGCGAAGCCAACCTGACCACCATCGACGGTGTACGGGTCGACTACCCACACGGCTGGGGCCTGGTCCGCGCCTCCAACACCACACCGGTGCTGGTACTGCGCTTCGAGGCCGACAGCGAGGCAGAACTCGACCGTATCAAGGCTGTATTCCGCACGCAGTTGCTGCGGGTCGATCCCGGCCTGCAACTGCCGTTCTGACCGACTATCTGTTCCTCACTGGAGCCCTGCATGACCCTCGATCGCGATGCCGCTTCCCATGTAGCCGAGGTTTTGTCCGAAGCACTGCCCTACATCCGCCGCTTTGTCGGCAAGACCCTGGTGATCAAGTACGGCGGCAACGCGATGGAGAGCGAAGAGCTCAAGACCGGCTTTGCCCGTGACATCGTGCTGATGAAGGCGGTGGGCATCAACCCGGTGGTCGTGCACGGCGGCGGCCCGCAGATCGGCGACCTGCTCAAGCGCCTGTCGATCGAGAGCCACTTCATCGACGGCATGCGCGTCACCGATTCGGCGACCATGGACGTGGTGGAGATGGTCCTGGGCGGCCAGGTCAACAAGGATATCGTCAACCTGATCAACCGCCACGGCGGCAGCGCCATCGGCCTGACCGGCAAGGATGCGGAACTGATCCGCGCCAAGAAGCTCACCGTCAGCCGCCAGACCCCCGAGATGACCACCCCGGAAATCATCGACATCGGCCATGTCGGCGAAGTCGTGGGCGTGAACACCGAGCTGCTGAACATGCTGGTCAAGGGCGACTTCATCCCGGTGATCGCGCCGATCGGCGTGGGTGCCAACGGCGAGTCGTACAACATCAACGCTGACCTGGTCGCCGGCAAGGTCGCCGAAGCCCTGAAAGCCGAGAAGCTGATGCTGCTGACCAACATTGCCGGCCTGATGGACAAGCAGGGCCAGGTTCTCACCGGACTGACCACCGAGCAGGTCAACGAGCTGATCGCCGACGGCACCATCTACGGTGGCATGCTGCCGAAGATCAAGTGCGCACTGGAAGCCGTGCAGGGCGGCGTGAACAGCTCGCACATCATCGATGGCCGCGTACCGAACGCGGTGCTGCTGGAAATCTTCACCGACAGCGGCGTGGGCACCCTGATCACCAATCGCAAGCGCCACTGATGCTTTGAGCGACGGCCCGCTCCTGCATAACCCGTAGGAGCGGGCTTGCCCGCGAAAAGTACACCGCGGTAATGGCACCGGCCATACCGGTGTTCGCTGCGGTTCTGCGCCCCGACAAGCTTGCTCCTCCAAGGATCGCGCAGGCTTGGCCGAACCAGAACAATGAAACATGGCGCAATGCCATTATTTTTCTCTGTCCCGCCCTCAACTTTCTCTCTAAGCTGCCGACACAACGTGGCAGAATGCACGCCCGTTGCAAATAGTTGCTATTTACCTGGAGAACTCGCGTGAAATACGCATCACAAGGACTCGTGCTGGCAGCTGCCGTCGCGCTCGGGTCCATCGCCGGCTGCGCTACCGAAACTTCCACCGCCGTGGCCGTACAACAGGTCGAGAGCGTCAGCCGCCCGTACAGCGGCGTGCGTGCACCGATCGCCGTAGGCAAGTTCGACAACCGTTCGAGCTACATGCGCGGCATCTTCTCCGACGGCGTCGACCGCCTCGGCGGCCAGGCCAAGACCATCCTGATCACCCACCTGCAGCAGACCGGCCGTTTCAACGTGCTGGACCGCGACAACATGGGTGAGATCCAGCAGGAAGCCGCAATCAAAGGCCAGGTCCAGCGCCTGAAGGGCGCCGATTTCGTGGTGACGGGCGACGTTACCGAATTCGGCCGCAAGGAAGTCGGTGACCACCAGCTGTTCGGCATCCTCGGTCGCGGCAAGACCCAGATTGCCTACGCCAAGGTCGCGCTGAACATCGTCAACATCAGCACCTCCGAAGTGGTCTATTCGAGCCAGGGCGCCGGCGAATACGCCCTGTCCAACCGTGAAGTCATCGGCTTCGGCGGTACCGCCAGCTACGACTCGACCCTCAACGGCAAGGTTCTCGACCTGGCCATGCGCGAAGCGGTGAACAAGCTGGTCGGCGCTGTCGAAAGCGGCCAGTGGAAGCCGCAAGCACAGTAAGACCCTGCAGCAAGACGACAACGACAAGGAAGCACGTAGATGAGCATCACCCGCTCGGCCTGGCGCACTGGCGCCGGGCTCCTGCTGGCCAGCGCCCTGCTGGTCGGTTGCAACTCGCAGAAGCCGCTGTACCAGTGGGAAAGCTACCAGCCGCAAGTGCGCGAATACTTCAACGACCAATCGAAGGAAGAACAGGTCATCGCCCTGGAGCGCGACCTGGAGAAGATCAAGGCCAAGAACGGCGCCGTCCCTCCTGGGTATCACGCGCAACTGGGCCTGCTCTACTCGAGCCTGGGCAAGGACGACCAGATGATCCAGCAGTTCCGCACCGAGAAGGCGCTGTTCCCTGAGTCGGCGGCGTACATGGACTTCCTGATGAAGAACGCCACGCAAGGAGCGAAGCAGTGATCAAGCGCCTTACCCAACTGATCGTCGGCGCCTGCGTGCTGGCCCTGTTCGCCGGCTGTGCCGAGCGCAAGACCACCGACTACGCGGCCTTCAAGCAGAGCCGTCCGAAGTCGATCCTGATCGTGCCGCCGCTGAACAACTCACCGGACGTCAAGGCCAGCTACAGCATGCTCGCGCAGGTCACCTACCCCCTGGCCGAAGCCGGTTACTACGTGATGCCGGTGGCGCTGGTCGCAGAGACCTTCCGCCAGAACGGCATGACCACCCCGGCTGACATCCATGAGCTGCCGATGGCCAAGCTGCACGAGATCTTCGGCGCCGATGCGGCGCTGTATGTGACCGTCAGCGACTACGGCACTCGCTACATGGTGCTGAGCAGCGCAACCATCGTGACAGCCAGTGCCAAGCTGGTCGACCTGAAGTCCGGCACCACGCTGTGGACCGGTACTGCATCCGCCTCCAGCGAAGAAGGCCGGCAGAACCAGGGCGGCCTGATCGGCATGCTGATCACTGCGGCAGTGAACCAGGTCATCAGCAGCGTGCAGGAAGACGCCGGTTATCCGATCGCCGGTATCACCAGTGCCCGCCTGCTGTCGCCGAACCCGAACGGCGGGATCCTGTATGGGCCGCGTTCGCCGAAGTACGGCACGGACTAAGGGGCGACTGCTTCGCGGGCAAGCCCGCTCCCACTGGGAGCGGCGACTTGCCCGCGAAAAACCCACCGCCGATCCAATGAAAAAGGCGACCCACATGGGTCGCCTTTTTCATTACCGATCCGAGATCAGATCCCGTACTGCGCCCGATAGGCCTCGACCGCCGGCAGGTGCTGCTTGAGCTGAGGGTCGTCGGCCAGGAACTCCAGTACCTGGGTCAGCGAAACGATACTGACCACCGGAATGCCGAAATCACGCTCCACTTCCTGGATCGCCGAGAGCTCGCCATTGCCGCGCTCTTCGCGGTTCAGTGCGATCAGCACGCCTGCGGCCTTGGCCTGCTGGCCCTTGATGATCTGCATGACCTCACGGATGGCGGTACCGGCAGTGATCACGTCGTCGATGATCAGCACGTCACCGGCCAACGGGGCGCCGACCAGGCTGCCGCCCTCGCCGTGGTCCTTGGCCTCCTTGCGGTTGAAGCACCATGGCACGTCGAGCTGATGCTGCTCGGCCAGGGACACCGCCGTGGCCGCTGCCAGCGGGATGCCCTTGTACGCGGGGCCGAACAGCACGTCGAAGGGGATCTTGCTGTCGACGATCGCGGCTGCATAGCAGCGCCCCAGCTGGGCCAGGGCCGATCCGCTGTTGAACAGCCCGGCGTTGAAGAAGTACGGGCTGGTACGCCCCGATTTCAGGGTGAATTCACCGAAGCGCAGAACGCCGCGATCGATGGCAAAACGAATGAAGTCGCGCTGATACGGCTGCATGAAAAGTCCCGGACACCACGGATTTAGCTAAATGAGTTGAGCTCGGGTATCATACACGCACGAGATTTTTGGGGCCATTTATGCGGATCATCAGTGTGAACGTGAATGGCATTCAGGCTGCGGCCGAGCGTGGACTGCTCAGCTGGCTGCAAGCCCAGAATGCCGACGTGATCTGCCTTCAGGATACCCGCGCCTCGGCCTTTGAACTCGACGACCCAGCTTTCCAGCTCGATGGCTATTTCCTTTATGCCTGCGAAGCGGAGGTGCCTGCCCAAGGTGGCGTGGCGCTCTACTCGCGGATGCAGCCCAAGGCAGTCATCACCGGCCTGGGTTTCGAGACGGCCGACCGTTACGGGCGCTACCTGCAAGCAGATTTCGACAAGGTAAGCATCGCCAGCCTGCTGCTGCCTTCGGGAATGAACGGCGACGAAGACTTGAACCAGAAATTCAAGTTGATGGACGACTTCGCCAAGTACCTGGACAAGCAGCGTCGCAAGCGTCGCGAATACATCTATTGCGGCTCGTTCTACGTGGCGCAGCAGAAGCTCGACATCAAGAACTGGCGCGACAGCCAGCAATCGCCGGGCTTCCTGCCGCCCGAGCGCGCCTGGATGGACGCGATCATCGGCGAGATGGGCTATGTCGACGCCCTGCGCGAAGTCAGCCGCGAAGGCGACCAGTACAGCTGGTGGCCGGACAACGAACAGGCCGAGATGCTCAACCTGGGCTATCGCTTCGACTATCAGATCCTCACCCAGGGTCTGCGCCGCTTCGTGCGCAGTGCTCGCCTGCCGCGCCAGCCACGCTTCTCGCAGCACGCGCCGCTGATCGTCGACTACGACTGGACGCTGACCATCTGAAGACCTGCGGGGGCCTTTGATCAGGCCCCCGCATTTCGTTACGGACTCTCTTCCACCTCGCCAGGCAGCTCCTCATCCAGGTGCAGCCAGGGTAGCCGGCTGCCCGTCCAGATATGCCGACTGGCCCTCACCTGTTCTGGCCGGTCCAGCGTCGCCACCGTCACATCGATGCTCAGCGGGCTATGCGTCGTCTCCAGCGCCACATGCGCGCCGCAGTCGCCGCAGAAGAACCGGGTACAACTGGCCGGCGCCACATAGCGCTTCGGCTCGCCCGCCATCCACTGGAAACCCTTGCGCGGCAGGGTAAGCCAGGTCACCACCAGCCCGCCGCTGACCCGTCGACAGATCGAGCAGTGGCAGTGGGCGACATCCGTCAGATCGCCCTCCAGCCGGTAGCGCAAGGCACCGCAATGGCACCCGCCTTCCTGTACGTCATTCATGAAACGACCTCCTGTCGCCTTCATCGAGGCGAAAGCTGGCTGAAAGCTTACCCCCCTAGGATAGCGCCACCACCGGCGACAGACCGGCCAGCCAGGGTGTCGGCATTACGTACGAACCCGGCCCAATCAACAACAACAATGGTGATACCGATGTTTTCCTGTGCCCGCCTTCCTGCAGTACCCCTCCCGCTATTCCATGCACAGCGCCTGACGCGCTGATCCGCCCGAATCGTCCGTCCTTTCGCCGCGCCACGCCTGGAGTACCGCCATGCTGACCTTCCTTGGCTTTGCCATGGTCATCACCTTCATGTACCTGATCATGACCAAGCGCCTGTCGGCCTTGATCGCCCTGATCCTGGTACCGATCATTTTCGCCCTGTTCGGCGGCTTCTCCGCCAAGATCGGCCCCATGATGCTCGAAGGCATCAGCAAGCTCGCGCCCACCGGCGTGATGCTGATGTTCGCCATCCTCTACTTCGCCCTGATGATCGACTCCGGCCTGTTCGACCCGGCCGTGCGCAAGATCCTCAAGCTGGTCAAGGGCGACCCGCTGAAAGTCTCGGTCGGTACTGCCGTGCTGGCTTTGGTGGTCTCGCTCGACGGTGACGGCGCCACCACCTACATGATCTGCTGCGCCGCCATGCTGCCGCTGTACAGCCGCCTGGGCATGAGCCCGCGAATCATGGCCGGTTTGATCATCCTCGCCGGTGGCGTGATGAACATGACCCCCTGGGGTGGCCCGACCGCTCGCGCCGCCAGCGCCCTGCATGTAGACCCGTCGGACATCTTCGTGCCGATGATCCCGGCCATGGCCTTCGGTGTGCTGGCGATCCTCGCCATCGCCTACATGTACGGCAAGCGCGAGCGTGCCCGCCTGGGTGAGCTGCACCTGCCGACCGACGACATCGACCACAGCGAAATCAGCGTCTCGCAGTTCCCCGAAGCGCGCCGTCCCAAGCTGATCTGGTTCAACGGCGCCCTGACCGCTGCCCTGATGGTCGCGCTGATCTCCGGCGTGCTGCCGCTGCCGGTGCTGTTCATGATCGCCTTCAGTATCGCCATGATCGTCAACTACCCCTGCCTGCAGCAGCAGAAGGACCGCATCGCAGCCCACGCCGGTAGCGTGCTGGCCGTGACCGGGCTGATCTTCGCCGCCGGCATCTTCACCGGCATTCTGTCCGGCACCGGCATGGTCGAGGCCATGTCCAAGAGCCTGCTGGCGGTGATCCCGGATGCGCTCGGCCCGTACCTGGCGGCCATCACCGCGATCGTCAGCATGCCGTTCACCTTCTTCATGTCCAATGACGCCTTCTACTACGGCGTGCTGCCGGTACTGGCCGAAGCCGCCAGCCACTACGGCATCACCCCGGTGGAAATGGCCCGTGCGTCGATCGTCGGACAACCGGTACACCTGCTCAGCCCGCTGGTACCCTCCACCTACCTGCTGGTAGCCCTGGCGGGGATCGAATTCGGCGATCACCAGCGCTTCACCCTCAAGTGGGCAGTTCTGGTGTGCCTGTGCATAATGCTCGCCGCCTTGCTCATGGGAGTTTTCCCACTGATCAGTAGTCTGTAAGACAAGAGCACCACCCCACCGCGACGCGCCCGCTCTCCCGGGCGCGTCGCCTTCATCGTTCGAAGGAATACACATGGAATGGCTGACCAGCCCGGAAATCTGGGTTGCCTTTTTCACCCTGACCGCACTCGAGATCGTGCTCGGGATCGACAACATCATCATGATCTCGATCCTGGTCAGCCGCATGCCCAAGCACATGCAGCCGCGCACGCGGATCTTCGGCCTGGCGCTGGCGATGGTCACCCGGATCATGCTGCTGCTCTCGATCACCTGGGTAATGCGCCTGACCGACGACCTGTTCGTGGTCTTTGGCGAGGGCATTTCGGGGCGCGACCTGATCCTGTTCTTCGGCGGCCTGTTCCTGCTGTGGAAAAGCTCCCAGGAGATCTACCACGGCCTCGAGGGTGAGGAGGAAAGCAGCGACGAACCCAAAGGCGCTGGCGGCAAGTTCTTCTACACCATCATCCAGATCGCCATCATCGACATCGTGTTCTCGCTGGACTCGGTGATCACCGCGGTGGGCATGGTCTCGCACGTGCCGGTGATGATCGCCGCGATCATCGTCGCCGTGCTGGTGATGATGCTTTGCGCCGGTACCATCAGCGACTTCATCGACAAGCACCCGTCGCTGAAGATGCTCGCGCTGTCGTTCCTGATCGTGGTCGGTACCGTGCTGATCGCCGAGTCCTTCGACGTGCACGTGCCGAAGGGCTATGTGTACTTCGCCATGGCGTTCTCGCTGGCGGTGGAAGCGATCAACATCCGCATGCGTACTGCAATGGCGCGTAAGGAAGGCAAGGAGCATGATCCGGTGAAACTGCGCAAGGACATTCCGGGTCAGTAAGAACCGGACGTCACTGAAAAGGCCCTCCGGGGCCTTTGTCGTTTGTCTGTACTGACCCTGAAACACCCAACATGCTTGTGACAGAAATGTTTCAAATAAATGCCCGCCATGCCAAGCTGGCGACAACCGCGCAAAACAACTAAAGCTTCAGTGAGCACTGAATACAACGCCCACCCCCGGGCCAGGCTCACGGCTTCACCTATTGGCCCCGCACTGGGGCGTCGGTAAAAGGGGGCCTCGAACATGCTCACCCTGCTCAACCTGCTTTCCGCCGTGGCGCTGCTCGTCTGGGGCACGCATATCGTGCGCACCGGCATTCTTCGGGTTTACGGCTCGAACCTGCGCCGCGTGCTCAGCCAGAACATGGACCGTCGCGCGCTGGCCTTCATTGCCGGCATCGTCGTCACCGCCGTGGTGCAGAGCAGCAACGCCACCGCCATGCTGGTCACTTCCTTCGTCGGCCAAGGCCTGATGGCCATGACCCCTGCCCTGGCGATCATGCTCGGTGCCGACGTGGGTACTGCGCTGATGGCGCGGGTGCTGACCTTCGACCTGTCGTGGCTGTCGCCGTTGCTGGTGTTCGTCGGGGTGATCTTCTTCCTGTCGCGCAAGCAGACGCGCCTCGGCCAGATGGGCCGGGTGGCCATTGGCCTGGGCCTGATCATCCTGGCACTTGAACTGATCGTGCAGGCTGCTGCGCCGATCACCCATGCACAGGGTGTGAAAGTGCTGTTCGCCTCGCTGACCGGCGATATCCTGCTCGACGCCCTGGTCGGCGCCCTGTTCGCCATGATTACCTACTCCAGCCTCGCTGCCGTGCTGCTCACCGCGACCCTGGCCGGTGCCGAGGTGATCAGCCTGCCGGTGGCCATCGGCCTGGTGGTCGGCGCCAACATCGGCAGTGGAATGCTGGCCTTCATCAGCGCCCGCATGCAGAACGCTGCCGGGCGTCGCGTGGCCCTGGGCAGCCTGCTGTACAAGCTGATCGGCCTGCTGCTGATCATTCCGGTGCTGCACCCGCTGGTGGACTGGATGGACTCGCTGAGTTTCAGCCCGCAAGAGCTGGTGATCGGCTTCCATTTGCTCTACAACACCCTGCGTTGCCTGGTCATGCTGCCCACGGTCAAACCGATGGGGCGCCTGTGCACCACCCTGCTACCCGAACGCGAAGTCGCCAACGGCCAGGTCAAGCCCCGGCACCTCGACGCCTCGGCGCTGGAAACCCCCAGCCTGGCATTGGCCAACGCAGCCCGCGAGACCCTGCGCCTGGGCGACATCGTCGACAGCCTGCTCGAGGCCATGCTCGGCGCCCTGCGCGGCAGCCAGACCGCACTGCCACAACAGACCCGCGCCCTGGGCGAGGACGCCGAGGCCCTGTACAGCGCCATCAAGCTGTACCTGGCGCAGATGTCACGCGAGGACCTGAGCGAGCAGGACAACCGGCGCTGGGCCGAGATCATCGAACTGTCGATCAATCTCAAACTGGCCAGCGACCTGATCGAGCGCATGCTGCGCAAGGTGCAGCAGCAGAAGACCTCACAACGCCGGGAGTTCTCCCAGGTCGGCCTGGAAGAACTGACGGGCCTTCAGGAGCAACTGCTGGCCAACCTGCGCCTTGGGCTGTCGGTATTCCTCAGCGCCGACCCTGAGAGCGCACGCCTGCTGTTGCGCGAGAAACGCCGCTTCCGCGCCCAGGAACGGCGCCTGGCCCACGCCCATGTCAGCCGCCTGCAACGCAAGGTGGTGCAGAGTATCGAGACCAGTTCGCTACACTTGGAGCTGATCGCCGACATGAAGCGGTTGAACTCTTTGTTCTGCAGCAGTGCCTATGTGGTACTGGGCGGCGCGGACACCGGCGGGCTTCTGCTCGACAGCGTGCCGGACGACGCCCGCCTGTCCTGACCCCCGCACACCTGGAGACCGGCCCGGAAGCCCGCCCATGCGTTGCCTGACCTTCGTTTGCCTGATCCTCTGCAGCCTGCCCTCGCTCGCCCTCGACCGCTCGCGGGTCGAAGGCTATCTGTTGCCCAACGGCCTGCAGGTGATTCTCAAGTCGGGGTACGAACGCGACCATGTGTCGATCCGCCTTGTGGTCGGCGTGGGCCTCGACGACTTCGAGTGCAACCAGCGCGAATTGCCGCACCTGCTCGAACACCTGCTGTTCAGCGGCATCGACGAGACCGGCGAAGGCGGCCTGGAAGAGCGCCTGCAGGTGCTGGGCGGGGAGTGGAACGCTTTCACCAGCGCCGCCGATACCACCTTCGTCATAGAAGCGCCGGCGCGCAACCAGCGCAAGGTGCTCGACCTGCTGCTGGCGGCGGTGCGGGACACGAAGATCGATGCCAAGGCCCTGGCCACCGCCAAGAAAATCATCGAGCGCGAGGACGGCGGCCATTACGGCCACCTGCAGCGCTGGCTGGACCGCCAGGACATCGGCCACCCGGCCAGCGACCAGCTTGCCGTGGAACTGGGGCTCAAATGCCCGGAGCGCTCGGATATCGACGGCATGACCCTCAAACAGGTGCAGGCCATGCGCGAGCATTGGTACGCCGCCAACAACATGAGCCTGATCGTCGTCGGTGGCCTCGACCGCCTGCTGCCGGCCTATCTGGAGCGTACCTACGGCGAGCTGCCAGCCACCGAGCCAGGCGAGCGGCGCAACCTCGACAGCATCAGCCAGCAGGCCGAGCAACGCCGCGACCTGACCCGTGGCTGGCTGGGTGACACCGCCAGGCTGCACTGGCTGTTCATCGAGCCGGTACTCGACAGCAATCACGACCAGACCCTCGAGCTGCTCTCGCGCTACCTCGACTGGGCTGCGTACGATCAACTGCGATTGCGCCACGGCCTGGCCTACGGCCCCTCCGTGCGGCGTGAAAGTTTCGGCGACAGCGGCATGCTCAGCTTCAACGCCGATCTCGAACGCCAGGACATCGACGAAGCGGTGAAAGTGCTGCAGGACCTGTTCGAGCACCTGCGCAAGCACGGCCTGGATGCAGACACCTTTGCCCGCCTCAAGGAGGCCGCGATTGCCCGCGAAAGCTGGACCACCCAGGGCAACAGCGCACTGGCTGACTACTACTGGGGCGCGCTGAACGACTACGAGGACGGCCGTTTCACAGACCCGATCGGCAAACTGCGCAAGGTCAGCCTGAAGGAGGCCAACGAAGCGCTGCGGTTGTTGCTCAAGGAACCTGGCTACCTGCGCATCGAGAAGCCACTGCTGGGCTATGACGAGCTGTACGGGTTGGTGGCGCTGGGGTTGGGGCTGATACTCGCCATCGGGCTGATCCGCAAAAGGCGCCAGCCGGCGGATCGCCCCAGCGGCGCTACACGCGACAGCTGATTCGGCGGTATCCTGTGTCGGCCTCTTCGCGGGCAAGCCCGCTCCCACAGGTATCCCGCAGGTTTCAGCATCACCGGGTACTGGCTGCCAGAGGTACACCGTAGGCTTCAGCATCACCGGCTACTTGTGGGAGCGGGCTTGCCCGCGAAGAGGCCAGAACAGTCACCCCTTATCGCTGCTCATCTCCATGCCCCCCATACCCCACATCGTCCAACGCATCATCGAACTGCTCAAACGCTATCCCGGGGTCATCGCCCTTGGCGGCTTCCTGTCCGGCATCGGCAGCTTCATCCTGGTAGACCGCCAGGCCGGTCTTGCCAGCTGGATCGCCGTGCTGATGCTGGTCAGCTGGGTCTGGCTGATGCTCGAGAACACCCTGACCGGCCTGTTCGCCCGCACCTTCAAGCGCGAAATCCCGCAGCCGCTGCTGCGTTACGCCACACAGATGATCCACCAGGAAAGTCTGTTCTTCGTCCTGCCGTTCTTCTTCATCACCACCACCTGGAACAGCGGCCAGCTGGTGTTCACCGGCTTGCTCGGCGCAGCCGGGCTGATCTCCATCGTCGATCCGCTGTACTACAAATGGCTCGCACCGCGGCGCTGGCTGTTCCTCGCGCTGCACACCCTGACCCTGTTCGCCGCGCTGCTCACGGCGCTGCCGATCATCCTGCACCTGACCACCGCACAGAGCTTCAAGCTGGCGCTGATCGCGGCCATGGCGCTGTCATTCCCGAGCCTGGCCAGCAGTTTCCCGATCAACAACTGGCGCCGCGCCGTGGCGCTGGTACTGGTGACCCTGACCGTGGGCGGCGGCGGCTGGCTGCTGCGCTCATGGGTGCCCCCGGCGACCCTGTGGATGACCGAAGTGGCGGTGACCACCGAGCTGCAGGACCGCCAGCCCGGCGAATCGCTGGACGAGATCGCCGCCAGCCGCATTCGCAGCGCGGGGCTGTACGCCTATACCGCAATCAACGCCCCGCGCGGGCTGAACGAGCGGATCTATCACGTGTGGCAGCAGGACGGTAAAGAGGTCGACCGCATCGCCCTGGACATCCACGGTGGGCGCAAGGAAGGCTACCGGGCCTGGACCCACAAGCAGAACTTCCCGCCCAACCCCGTGGGCAAGTGGCAGGTGCGGGTGCTGACCGAGGATGGTCAGGTGATCGGCGTACTGCGCTTCAAGGTGGTCGAGGATGTACCGGCGGGGTGAAGCTTCATCATCGCGTCGCCTCCATCGCCGTTGCGACTTGCCCCGCGATTGAAGCCACCGCCGCTGCAACAGGCTATGATCTGACCCACCGCCGTCGTGCAGAGTCAGAAGCATGGAGCCCAGCGCCACCCTCGACACCCGCCAGCACCCCGCGCGCCTGCTGATCGCCGGCGACTGGACCCTGGCCCACTACACCAGCCTCAAGCGCGACAGCGAGCGCCTGCGCGACCAGTACGGTGCTGACACGATCGCCGACCTCAGCCAGCTTGGGCGCCTGGACACCGCCGGTGCCTCGCTGCTGGCCGAGTTACTGGGCGCCGAGCGCCTGTCGCACTGCACCGACGAGCTCCCCGAGGCCAGCCGAGCCTTGCTCAGGACGGTGTATGGCTCGGTGCAGGACTACTGCATCCCGATCAAGGAAGCCGAACAACCGGTCCTGCTGCAATTGCTCGCACGCATCGGCTGCGCCGTCGACACGCTCTGGCAGGACACCCGGCAACTGCTCGGTTTCGTCGGCCTGATCCTCGCCACCCTCGCCACCCGGCTCCTGCAACCACACAAGTGGCGGGTCACCCCGGTGGTCGCGCACATCGAGCAGACAGGCCTGGACGCCGCGCCCATCGTCGCCTTGCTGACCTTCCTGGTCGGCGCCGTAGTGGCCTTTCTCGGGGCCACGGTGCTGGCCGACTTCGGTGCGACGGTCTTTACCGTCGACCTGGTGGCCTTCTCCTTCCTGCGCGAATTCGCCGTGCTGCTCACCGCGATCCTGATGGCCGGGCGCACGGCCAGCGCCTTCACCGCGCAGCTCGGCTCGATGAAGGCCAACGAGGAGATCGACGCCATCCGCACCCTGGGCCTGAACCCCATCGAACTGCTGGTGGTGCCGCGGGTCTTGGCGCTGCTGATCGCCTTGCCGCTGCTGACCTTCGTCGCCATGGTCTGCGGCATCGTCGGCGGCGCGGTGGTCTGTGCGCTGTCGCTGGACATCCCGCCGGCCATGTTCCTCTCGCTGCTGCAGAGCGACATCGGCGTGCAGCACTTCCTGGTCGGCCTGCTCAAAGCGCCGTTCTTCGCCTTCCTGATCGCCGCCATCGGCTGCCTGGAAGGTTTCAAGGTCAGTGGCAGCGCCGAGTCGGTCGGGGCCCACACTACCTCGGCGGTGGTGCAGTCGATCTTCGTGGTCATCGTGCTGGATGCCGTGGCTGCGTTGTTCTTCATGGAGATGGGCTGGTGAGTGGCACACGTGAAGCGGTGATCGAAGCCCGTGGCCTGTGCAACCGTTTCGGTAGTCAGAGCGTGCACGAGAACCTCGACCTGGACCTGTACCGCGGCGAGATCCTCGCCGTGGTCGGCGGTTCGGGGAGCGGCAAGTCGGTGCTGCTGCGCAGCATCGTCGGCCTGCGTCGGCCCAACGAGGGCAGGGTGAAGGTGTTCGGCCAGGACCTGGGCACGCTGAACGACGACCAACGCTCGCAGGTGGAACGGCGCTTCGGTGTGCTGTTCCAGAAGGGCGCGTTGTTCTCGTCACTGACCGTCACCGAGAACGTCGCGCTGCCGTTGATCGAGCATGCCGGGCTGTCACGCGCCGACGCCGAACACCTGGCCGGGGTCAAGCTGGCGCTGGCGGGGCTGCCGATCAGCGCCGCCGACAAGTACCCGGCCTCGCTGTCCGGCGGCATGATCAAGCGCGCGGCCCTGGCCCGCGCGCTGGCACTGGACCCGGACATCCTGTTCCTCGACGAACCCACCGCAGGCCTGGACCCGATCGGCGCAGCGGCATTCGACCAACTGATCCTGACCCTGCGCGACGCCCTCGGGCTTTCGGTGTTCCTCATCACCCACGACTTGGACACCCTCTACACCATCACCGACCGGGTGGCGGTGCTGTCGCAGAAGAGGGTACTGGTCGCAGGCCCGCTGGCCGAGGTCGAACGCACCGACGACCCCTGGATTCACGAATACTTTCACGGCCCGCGCGGACGTGCAGCCGAACAGGCAGCCGCAAGCGCGGGACAGGAGCACTGACGATGGAAACCCGAGCTCATCACGTCCTCATCGGACTGGTCACCGTGCTGGTCGTGGCCGGCGCCATGCTGTTCGGCCTGTGGCTGACCAAGTCCAGCGTCGACGATGCCTTCAAAGATTATGAAGTGGTGTTCAACGAGGCCGTTTCGGGCCTGTCCCGGGGAAGCGCGGTGCAGTACAACGGCATCAAGGTCGGCGATGTCAGCACCTTGCGCCTCGACCCGCAGGACCCGCGCCGGGTACTGGCGCGCATCCGCCTGAGCGCCGACACACCGGTCAAGGAAGACACCCAGGCCAAGCTCACGCTCGCCGGGGTGACCGGCAACTCGTTCATCCAGCTCAGCGGCGGCACGCCGCAGAGCCCGTCGCTCAAGGGCAAGGACGGACAGCTGCCGGTGATCGTCGCCTCGCCGTCGCCCATCTCACGCCTGCTCAACGACAGCAGCGACCTGGTGACCAACATCAACCTGCTGCTGCACAACGCCAACCAGATGTTCTCGGAAAACAACATCGAGCGCCTGAGCAACACCCTGGCCAACCTCGAACAGACCACCGGTGCCTTCGCCAGCCAGAAGGGCGGCATCGCCCAGGCCATCGAGCAACTCGGTCAGGTCGGCAAGCAGGCCAGCGCCACCCTGGCCGAGACACAGGCGCTGATGCGCAACGCCAATGGCCTGCTCGGCAGCGAGGGCAAGCAAGCCTTCGGCAGCGCGGAGCAGGCCATGCAGTCGCTGGCTCAGAGCACCGCGGCCATCAATGACCTGCTCAAGAACAACCGCGAGGCGCTCGACGACGGCGCCC